>CAXEUI010000066.1:0-6026 GCA_963999335.1 uncultured Candidatus Poseidoniales archaeon | reverse complement strand
AACTTGGGATTGGACGCCCATCAACGAGGGTATACAAGCGATTACGATTGTCATTGATCCCGACAATCTTGAGGAAGAGATCGACGAAGACAACAATCTCTTCGAAATCCCCGTTGCAGTCAGCGCGCCCGGTGTGCGTGTCACGACTGCCCAAACCGTGCTTGAGATTGAACAGGCCAGTCAGACGAGTACCTCGTGGGAATTGCAGATTCGCAACACAGCTCTCATTGCGACCAATGCATCGATCAGTGCCTCCACGCCCATGCGCATCAACAATGGTCAGATGATGACTGGATGGTTCACATCCTTCACGCAAGGCAGTTTCGCACTGAATGGGTCCGAAACATCGACCGTGGGTTTCACGCTGGTCCATGATGAATCACCCGCACCCGGGTTGTATCAATTGACGATTACAGCAACCGACAATGACAACGACATCGATTTCCCACTGACCCTGTCTCTCGATGTACCCCTCTTGCCCGACGTCTCCTTTCAAGCGCCATTCTCGATCCTGCAGGTCCATCCGGCAGACCCGACCTCTTTTGAGGTCGATGTCCAAAATGAAGGCAATGGACTACAAGGTTTCAATCTGTTCATCGAATCACCGATTGGGTGGTGGGTCGGCCTCGATCACCTTGGTTCATCGATTGCCGCCGCCTCAGGTTCAACGGGCGCCATTCCCCTCAATGGTGCACGGACTGTCGAGATGACGGTCACACCACAGATTGGAACACCACCTCCAGCAGGACAGACCTTGGAGGCGATTCTGCGCGTCACTTCTCAGATTGACCCGACCCAATCATGGTCCTATCCAATTCAGATGCAGGTCATCGAATTCGACTCAGCGGTCATCGAAGCAGAATCCACCCCTGGTGTTCTCCGCCCGGATTCAACCGTTTATCTGCAATACACAATCTCGAATCTAGGAAACACGGAATTGACCCTCTATCCGAATATCGACGACAGACCTGGGGGCTGGTCGGTGATTGCCGGTTCAGATTCAATCACCATTCCGGTTGGCGAATCCGTATCGTATATGCTCGGCCTTGAAGGGAATGGCCTTGCAGTTGGAGGTTCTTTGACGCTACATCTGACGACACAGGGTGGTTATCGAATTTCTTGGGAAGGACAATTGGATGTAATCCAAGAAGCCAAACCCGTACTGACCTTCACTGGAATCACCGATTCACAGGGTGCAGCCTTGTCCGAAATTCCCACAGGTTCACCTGGATTCGTGGGCCATTGGCTCATCATCAACGATGGCAGTTCTGCTTGGACTCCAGTTCTGAGCATCGATCTGCCTGATTCCACTTGGGAAGGTGTCTGTGATCCGGTCACAGAGATTGCTGCCGGCGGTTCCTCTGAAGCCAATTGTATCATCACAGCGCCAACCTTTGCGATGGCCGGTTGGCAACCGGAAATTGGTTTGACCATCAGTGCCGACGGCATCGAGCGTTCAGCAGGAGCTCTCATCTCAGTCGCGGCTGAACCCAGTGTCATCTGGACGACACTTTCGATTGAAGAATCAATGGCAGATCAATTCTCCCTGTTGCATTTTGAAATTATGAATACGGGCAATACTGTTGTTCAGGAGCGTATCATCCTCGTGTATCCTGAAGGATGGACTGCTGAAGTTGAAGATTCAGATATTGTGAATCTGGCCATTGGTGAATCACAGGGCGTTCGTGTTCGCATCGTGCCCGATTTACCGGGTGAGGCTCTGGTCTCAATGAGTTTTGAAGACTCAAACACCCCCGGTTCGACACATTCCGCAATCTTGGATGTCGGCAGTGATCCATCTCTCAACACAGGGGGTGAAAGTGGGACGACGATGACAACCGTCTTCTTGCTCTTATTCATCGTCATCGGACTCATCGTTGCGGGTATTCTCATCGTCCGTTTGAGGGAAAGAAATGCTTCGCCCGCCTTGGCTCCACCTCCACCCTCGGCATTCTCTGGGGCCCCACCTCCTCCTCAGACACAGAGATCAACTTCTGGTGTCGTCTGTTGGGGTTGTAACAAATCCATTGCTGGGATTCGTCGCGCTTGTCCCGGTTGCGGCGCCCGGTATCACGAATCGGGATATGCTTGCAGCGCCTCTGCATTGGTCATGTGTCGCAATTGTCAGGCAGATGTCAGTACCTTCGTCGAAGAGGTGAGTTCCTGAATCGCCAAGCAGGCGTCCTTTTGAGGGGCCCTCTCCGTCGCCCCCCTATGCGCCCACCCGCGCGCGTCCGCACTCTTTGCGTCGTCGCACTGATGTTGCTCGTCATTGCGACTCCATATGCGGCTGCTGAAGCCGATGTCACCCTGACATCTGATTCGTCCTCCAAGGAGGCTTCTCCAGGGGAGCCAGCTGAGTACACAATCACCGTTCGAAACACGGGCGATGAGGACATCACTGTTCAATTGGCGACCAGCCAAGAGGCCGGAGGTTGTCAGGGTTACACCAGTGCGATTGAGCAGGTATCGGGTACCATTGCACCCAATTCCAACGAGCAGGTAACACTCACGGTGAACGTGACCGAGGGTGAACAGACCGCAGATGAATGCGACACGACGGTGACTGCAACAGCCTCGCCGGCTGGAACACCGGGCGCACCGGCTCAAGCGGACGTCACCGTGACAACCACTCTTGGCGAGGGTTCAGGCAACGCAGCCCAAGGTGTCGAACTCTCGACCAGTCAAGCGACGAAGAATTACAACAATGGCGAAGAAGAGGTTGAATGGTCGGTCACTGTAAAGAATACAGGACAGACTCAAGAGACGATATCCATTGAGATGGATGATGACTCCAGTTGTCGTTCTGATGGTCTTGAGGCCACTGTGGATCCCGCTCAGGTGACATTGAATTCAGATGATGAAGAAACCGTGACGGTCACAGTCGAAGTTCCAGACGGCGAGCAGACCGAAGCCGGCTCTCACTGTTTCATCACCCGTGCGACGGTCACCGCTCCTGCGCCCCCACCGGGTACAGATGCTGCCCAAGACAATCTATCAGTGACCCTGAATATCCCCGAACTTCACGAATGTGAAGCCACCCTCTCACCCTCTTCGATGACAATCGCGCCTGGTGCATCACAATCGGGGAATTTCATGCTGGATAATGCAGGAAACAGCGATTGGACCGTGGGCTTCGGCAAGTCGGGCCCGAAATCCAACTGGGTCACCCCTGAGGTCAGCCAGAGAAGTCTGCCCTACGACAATGGAAACGGACAGGCAGCCATCTCATTCGATGTCTCACCGGATGACAGCATGCCTGCTGACAGCACCACAGAGATTCGCATCCGTGGATTGGATGGCAACAATGAGCGATGTTATGCAATCCTGTCAGTGACCGTGGGTCAATCGTATGGTGGTTCCGCCTCACTCAGCAGCAACTATCTCAACAATGTTGAGCCAGGGACCGCTCAGTCCACTGGGTTGACGATTACCAACCAAGGAAATGGTGCGGACACCTTCGCCATTGGGCATACCTCAGTGCCGAGTGGATGGACGGTGACATTGAGTTCATCCTCGGTGTCTTTGTTGGGCAAGCATGAGCCTCAACAGGATCACCAAACCAGTGTCGATGTGGAAGTTTTCGTCCCACTCGACGCCCTCGCGGATGAAACAGTGACCATCACACTGACCGTGACCAGCAGTGGTGATTCATCCATCGAGATTACCGACGATCTTCAGGTATCCGTCGCCGAGCGACACGAGGTTGATGGCACCGTCCTTTCCATCGATCAGACCGGTCGTAGTGACCAAACAATCGATTTCCCGTTGACTGTTCACAACAATGGTAACGTTCAGGATTCATTCAGATTGCGCGCCTGTGATCCGAACCAACCTGGCTCCTGTGCTACACCTTCTTGGCAGTCTGTCTATGTCGATGATTCTGGCAATGAATTGACACAGATCTCCCTGAATGCAGGCCAATCACAACAGGTGTTCCTGCGAATTCAAATCCAGAGCGAAGATGAGGGTGATTACCTCCAAGTTCAGATGAAGGTGAGCATTGTAGCGGCGCCATCCAATGAGTATACCAAGACTGTGACCGCTCGGGTCTCAAATTATGATTACATGATGCAGTTGATTCTGGCGGATCCACAAGGGGCTCCAGATTCCATGAGTGTCACTCTACCTCCCGGCGGTCAAACAACCATTTCATTGCTCGTCAGTGATATCGGTACGTCACCCTACATCGAATCCGCTCTGTTCACGACAGAAGGCATGGATTCCACGATTGCATCGACCCTCCGCGTGAATGGTGTCGACGTGGGCATCGGTTCGACGCCATACGATATTGCAGATGATTCTCAAGCATACTACGCAAATCTGACCCTCACAGTGATGGGCATGGATCAGAGTCTGAACGGGGAAGCAGGTGTCGTGCGTATTTGTGCCGCATCGATGCGAAACACGGCCGTACCCTCTTGTGTGGACATCGTGGTCTCAATCGCCACAGTACACAGTCTGCAGGTCGTGGTAGAGGGTGGTCCAATACAGAATACGACGCATCCGAATTTCACTGATTTTATGGTGATGATTACGAACAGTGGCAACATCGAAGAGCAGATTGAGATTTCATCGACCGAAGGATTGCGAGGCTGGACCATTGACATCGAGCAAACCGATCTCTTGCTACAACCCGGTGAGTCATCCACGGTTCGAGTTCGAGTCAAACCCCCCGTTCAGATGCCTGTGGAGGACGAGTTTGAATTCACCCTGATCGTCACCCCAGAGAGCGCACCTGTGGCTGCACAGCCTGTGGATATGACCGTCAAGGCCACCCTTGATGACACTGTTTTCGGGCTGTCCTCAGAAACTTGGAACATCGTGTCTTGGTCTGTCATGAGCGTCCTTGGGGTCATGATATTGTTCACGATTTGGAGCAACCGTCGTCGTAGTATTGGTCTGTGAGTCTACTCTCTCAGCCGATGGCTCGCTGGATATGCTTATGATGCCTCTTTGAGTCGAAGGACTCAAGGAACCCTACGGGTTCTCTTGAGGCTTCCAAATGCCCTCTGTCTCAGCAGCCTATCTCTCGTTGGCTCTGATGACCATCGTCGGCATTGGATTTCCTCTCGGCGGCTTCGTCCTTTCACGGTTTTTACGCCCGATGCCAGACCCCAATGATCCGACAAAACTACGCAGTTTCCTACTCGATGGATACGAGTCAGACCAATCTCTGTATGTCCGTCGTCTGAGTACCTATGAGTGCGGCGCAGATCCCGTTGGAGACGCGATGATCGACTTCCATTTCCAGTACTATTGGTATGCCATCATCTTCCTTGTCTTTGACATCGCGTTCATGTTCCTTGCTTTCGCCGGCATCGTTGCCATGAATGCAGACCACACCGCAGCCCCGGGTGCGGATGGTGGTGTTGAGGCGGCCACAGGTGCTCTGGTCACACTCATCGTTTTCATCAGCCTGATGGGTTTGGGCGTTTGGTATGTTTTCCGAAAGCGAGGTCGAATCTACATCTGAGGTGATTGTGATGGATGAAGGGCAGAATTACAGCGCGTTCAGCAGTCGAGGGCTGCTCGACATGATTGGTGATCTCAACAACAAAGCTCTGGAAGCTTCACGCATGAAGGATTTCATCGGTATACTTGGGGGGCGGTTCTTGAATTGGGCACAGCGTAAATCGCTGTTCCCACTTCACCTCGGCATCAAGTGCTGTGCGCTTGAAATGGCCGCTGCAGGTGCTCCTCGATTCGATGCTGAGAGTTTCGGTGTCGTCTTCCGCAGCAGTCCTCGGCAGTGTGACGTATTGCTGGTCAATGGTCCGATTTCAAAGAAGTTCGCCGACCCCATCGTTCGATTGTGGGAGCAGATGCCTGAACCGAAGTGGGTGATCTCGATGGGCAGCTGCTCGAACGCCGGCGGCCCGTTTCCGACCTACAGCGTGCTGCAGGGTGTTGACAAGATCGTGCCGGTCGACGTGTACGTCTCCGGGTGCCCGCCGCGTCCTGAGGCATTGCTCTACGGGCTGATGCGGTTGCAGGATAAGATTCGGAAGGAGAGCACAGTCTTA
>CAXEUI010000065.1:0-6118 GCA_963999335.1 uncultured Candidatus Poseidoniales archaeon | reverse complement strand
CCAATCTCCGAGGTTGGGACGGAGGGTTCCAGACAGCAGATTGATGGCTGTGGATTTACCCATGCCGTTGGCTCCGAGGATTCCGACCACTTGTTCCTCACGAGGAACGGGAAGCCGGAAGAGTCTGAATCCATTCTCGGAGTAGCGATGCGTCATATCGGCCTCCAGTTCCTGGGGTAGATTGGTGATGATTAGAGCATCAAAGGGACATTTGTTGATACAGATGCCACAACCGATACAGAGAGGCTCAGAGACGATTGGTTTACCCGAACCCTCGTGCATCACGATACATTCGATCCCATTGCGATTCGGTGGGCAGAACGCTTCGCATTCTGCATTGCATTTCTTCGGTTGGCAACGATCTTCCAACAGCACGGCTACACGCATCTCTCTACCCTCCTTGTTTTCTCGCCTCTGCTGTCGTTCTTAATCGGTTGCGTGGCTCACCATAGGTGAGCCCGCGTTTTTCCTTGTTCAGAAGGAGAAGAAGCGGTGTCGCAGGTATACACCTGCAGCCACGGTCAACTTCTCTGCTTTGCTCAATTTGACGCGCTCTGTGAACACGTCCCCACCGGATCTCTCAATCCGGCGTAGGATGCTGCTGTAGAAGGCCATCATGGCGGCTGGACTGTACCGGCTCTGCTTGGGCAGTAGCGGCAAGAGTTTGAACGCCTTGTCTCTGTAAGATTTGACCCTCGCACAATATTCCTTGACAAAGGGCTTCCAGCCGGGATGGTTGAGCAACAGACGTCCTGACATCATATCGTCTTCAGTGATGCCGAAGCGTTCCAGATCTTCGAGTGGCAGATAGATTCGATCCCGCTCCGCATCTTCTTCCACATCTCGAATGATGTTCGTCAATTGCATGAAGATGCCCCAGGATTCAGCAAATTCTCGGGCTGCAGCCGTCGATTCATGGCCATAGATGTCGATACAGACAAGCCCCACCGTCGATGCGACTCTGTAACAGTAGGAGTACAATTCCTCAAAGGTCTGGTATCGGTTTGTGTAGAGATCGTCTTCCATGCCACTGATTAGGTCGTCCAAGTACTCTCGAGGGATTCCATAGGTCGATACCGTGTGTTTCAGTGCCATGAAAATCGGGTCGGTGCTCGACATGCAATTGTATGCCGTCGAGAGTTTCTTTCGGAAGAAGAACAATTGTGCCAACTTGTCTTCAAATTCAGTTCGTTCCATCACGGGTTTGGTTGCGGCGAGTTCCTCAAGTTCTCGGCGGTAAGCAATCGCCTCCGGATCCTTGGCACCCAATGCTCCAGGAAAGACGTCGACATAATCTCCATCGGCAATGTCGTCGGCCCGGCGGCAGAATGCGTAGTAGGCACAAATCGCCTTCCGCTCATTCTCGGGGAGATACTTGAACGAGTGGTAGAAATTTCCCGCCTCACGCCGCGTCAATTCCACACAGTAGGCATAGGCTGCATCCAGCATCTTCTGTGGAACATCATCTTCTTCCCAAACCGCAGCTTGGATCTGTTCGAATGGATTCACCAACTCGCCACCGCGACTCACTACACCCATGAAGTGCGCCGATTCAGTCGCAAGTTCCAGAGCGGTGATACTGGCCGCTCGAACCGCTTCCCGTGTCAGGACGACGGCTGCACGAATCTGTTCTAGACGAGGATTGATTGCTGTGCCCTCTTCTCCCTTTCGAATCGGCTCATCCTCGATGAGAATGAACTCATCTAGAAATTCCGTGGAACGACGATTCACAGTATCTGGCATACGCTCAGTGGTAGGGTAGGCTCGAACCTTATTGAATTCACCGCTCAAATGTACATTGGTCCCCTATGGGGACCCTTTCCAAGAAACGCGATTCCCAAGTTCTTTCCTTTCACGCATTTCGATTCGATTTGAGCAATCGTGCCCCTCCCCCTGGAATCAACAATGAACGTTTTGTCTTCTTCATCAATTCCTCGATTTCAGGGCGCAATACTTTGACTCGATTCTCCACATCGAGCACGTTCTGATTGCGAAGCAAAGTCAGAGTTCTCTGACCAATGAGTACGGGTAGCATGCAAGCACCCCTCAGACGGAATTGACTGTAGGGCAACATCCCGATGTACTCGACAGCAGCGTCCATATGGGTCGAAGCCAGATCGAGGTATCGATTGTACAGTGGGCGAAATCGATCCATATTCCCCTCCTCCAACAAGTCGTTGGGCTTCAATCCAATTTCATCGAGTGAGTCTTTCGGTATATAGCAACGGCCGAAGCGCAAATCTTCAGGGATATCTCGGAGAATATTGGTCAGTTGAAGGGCCTTGCCAAAGCGGACTCCATTTGCAAATAATTTCGTTTCTTTCTCAGCATTCGCGTTGAAGAGATGTGCAAGTGTCATCGACGTCCAGAACTCGCCCACACTTCCCGCCACCCGGTAGGCGTAATCATCCAGGTCGTCTTCGCGTTCAAGCGGAGAAATCCCCCCTCCTTCGTTGGCGGTTCCAAATCGTTGAAGATCCAGAGATTGTCCGCTGACGATGATGTCCAGACATTTGCGAATTCGGGCTCGATCACCTTCTGAGAAATTCTCTAGGCAAGCGACGATTTCTGGGACATTCTGCAGCAATTCCGCCTCCGAATCATTTTGTTGAATCTCCGCCAATCCACCCAGATCAGGAAGTGATTCGGAATGACCCTGCGCTCGTTCATTGTACTGTTGCAGGGACAGCAACAACAAATCAGTCTCTCCTTGTTTGGAATCGGCAATGGTATCCGCGACCCTTGCGAGAAGGTATAGCAGACCGACTTGCCCACGAATCTTGGATGGCAAAGCTCGCAAGGTGATGAAGAAAGAGCGTGAAGTCCGTTCGAGCAAGGAATCAATCTCAGGATGGATTAAACCCGCCATTCCTTCCCCTCAGCAGGGTCTACAGGCCCAGCGTTCTTGACCCTGTGGGCACCTCTGTTCAGGGCAACCTTTTCTAACGGGAGTATCGCCCTTCCACCCGAAGGGGTGGAACCATGGACTGTCAGGTGTGCTCGGATGAGATACCCGATGATTCTCTTTTCTGCCCTGAATGTGGGGCCCGTCAGGACCCCTCCAAGTCAGGCCGAAACTTCGGCGTTGTGAGTTCACAGGCCATTCAGGCAACCCATGATATGCAGGCTGCGGATGCTGCTGGGGGTACAGGCGAAGTCCCTTCGGATTTCCTCAATCAGATTGCTGGTCAGATGACGGACGCCTCGGGCCAACAACAGGCGCCCCCCGGTGAACCTTCATCCTTGACCGATCAGGTGGTTGACCATGTCATTGAATCCGAAAGGGCTGAGAAGTCAGGGGCACGAAATGAATGGCTCGCCATGAATCAGAAAACGGCCAGCGGAGTTCTGGCCGGGCTGGTAGGTGGAGAGGTTCCTGAACACTTGGCATCTTCGGAGGGAACCGCAAGATTCCTCGACGATGGCCAAGATGTTGACATGGAGAAGAAGCGGACCAAATCCAACCAACCCTCGCCTTCTCTACTCCGTAGAATGGCTGAGGTTGCAGCCCGTCGCGTTGCTCGAAAGCGCGGGGTCGCTGTTGAATCCCCTCAAGTCGCCATGACTGAAGATGATACGGTTCAAGTCAACGTCACCTACATCGACGACGGTCGTGTTCTCGACACTCCTCCTGACCTCTCCAATGCATTTGAGCATGCCATTTCCACCGAGTTGGCCCTCAAGGGCTTTGACATCGGCATTGAAATCGCGCTGTTCCGGTCGTTGGATGGAACCATCGAACTCGTTTGGGGAGAGGATATCGGAACTGATGATGATGGAGTTGTAGATGATGACGACCTCTTCGCTTGCGATGATTGTGGGCATTATCCGATTCGAGAATCTGATCCCAGTTGCCCCGGCTGCGGCGCCCAATTCATTGACGATGATTTCGATGATGATCCTACTCCATCTCGTGGCCCGGGAGATCCACCTTCACGAGGCCCCGGTGGGCCTCCAACCCGAGGTCCTGGTGGCGGCCCCGGGGGCCCTCCAAGGGGCCCATCTCGAGGGCCAGGCGGTCCCCCCCGGGGTCCTTCTCGAGGCTCAGGTGGAGACGGCCCCCCCAGCAAGGGTCCCGGTGGCCCCCCAAGTCGTGGCCCCGGTGGTGGCCCCCCAAGTCGTGGCCCCCCCAGCAAAGGTTCAGGTGGTGGTCCTCCAGGTGGCCCACCCAAGAGAAAGGGCCCTCCTCGTTGATTACAGCAGGATCCAAACACCCAGTCCTGCCAGCAGACATCCCATCGTCAATTCGACCTTGCGGGCATTCTCCTGCAGTTTTACGAGGAGCGGGGTTCCGGAAATGACGAGCGCGACCAGAACGTACCATCCACCGTCGATGAACATGGCGATGCATGCAACCATCGCTCGTTCACTCCAAGTGAAGTCAGGTTGAACGAACTGACTGAAGACAGCGATGAGGAAGGCGAGAATCTTCGGGTTGAGGAAGGCGATGAGGAAGCCTTCGCCGAATCCTCTTCGTCCGGATGACTGGTGTGCGAGCTCACCACTGGATCCTCGAAACATCAGCATTGCCAGAACGAGTAAGAAGAGTCCGCCGACAATCTCCAAAACCTCAGCAGCCCCGCTGGCATTCGCTTTCAGTTGAGCGATGCCAGAGATCGCGATGAACGCATAGATGCCGAAGCCGATTCCGTGCCCAACCCCACAAGCGACACCCCGTGTTTTGCCACCTTCCATCGTATTGCGCAGCAGAACGGCCAAAGAAGGGCCGGGTGAAATAGCGCCCAGACAGAGCACGACGATGATGGGTGCCAGCGCGGCCATGTCCATGTTCAATCAACGTAGACCAGCGGCCTTCAGACTTTCCAGCAGAACCGCACCGATTTCCGATGGATCGTTGGCGCAGCGGATTCCGGCCGCTTCCATGGCTGCGACCTTCTCTGCAGCCGTGCCCTTTCCTCCACTGATGATGGCGCCAGCATGCCCCATCCTCTTCCCAGGAGGTGCAGTCATTCCAGCAACAAAGCCAACCACGGGTTTACTCATGTTCTCAGCGACCCATGCTGCCGCATCTTCCTCAGCATTTCCACCGATCTCTCCAATCATCACGACAGCGACCGTCTGTTCATCCTGTTCAAATGCGGCGAGGCAATCGATGAAACCGGTCCCGTTGACAGGATCTCCTCCGATTCCGATACAGGTACTCTGACCCTCATCTATACTCATTGTCTGTGCGACCGCTTCGTATGTAAGCGTGCCCGATTTGGAGACGACCCCGATTCGACCCTTCTCATGAATGTGTCCGGGCATGATGCCAATCTTTGAGCCACCGTTTTCTCCCGGTGTGATGATCCCTGGGCAGTTGGGTCCAATCAGACGAATCCCGTCGATGGCTGAAACATGGTCGACAGCACGCACCATGTCCAGAGTTGGAATCCCCTCAGTGATACAGACGATGACTCCAGTTCCGCGGATTTGAGAGAAAGCATCCGCAGCCTCAATGATTGCCGCGCCAGCAAATCTCGGAGGGACATAGATGACGCTTGCATCGGCATCTGTGGCTTCAATCGCTTCAACCATCGTGTCCCAGACCGGTGCTTGAATGCCCCCCAGCTCGACGGTCTGTCCACCCTTTCTAGGTGTGACACCCCCCACGATGTTGGTTCCATATTCCACCATCTTGGTGGCGTGGAATGTGCCTTGATTGCCGGTGATGCCCTGAACGAGGACCTTGGCGTCTTCAGCGATCCAGATGCTCATCAGTTCTCACCTCCGACGAGTTCGACAATCTTCTGCGCCCCTTCAGATAGGGTTTCTGCAGTGTGGATATTGAGTCCGCTCTCGCTCAGAATCCGCCTGCCTTCCTCAAAGTTGGTTCCGACCAATCGGACGACGAGAGGGTCCTCCAGAGCCAATGCCTGAGTGGCGGCGATGACGCCACGTGCGATGATATCACAACGCATGATGCCGCCGAAGATGTTGACGAGAATTCCCTTGACGTTCGCATCCTCCATGATGATTCCGAATGCAGTGGTCACCTGTTCTTCATTGGCACCACCCCCTACATCGAGGAAATTCGCAGGCTCACCTCCATACAGTTTGATGACGTCCATGGTCGCCATCGCGAGCCCCGCCCCATTGACCAAGCAACCGATGTTCC
>CAXEUI010000064.1:0-6246 GCA_963999335.1 uncultured Candidatus Poseidoniales archaeon | reverse complement strand
ATGGAATCACCTTTTTCCCCGATGTAGAGCCTGATTTTGCGCAGGTGCAGGTGCGTGCGCGGGACAATTTCTCGATCTACGAACAAGACGCGCTGGTGCGGCAGGTCGAACAGCGCCTCTTTGCCTATGACGAAATCGCCAGCGTCTATGCCCGCACCGGCAGCAGCAACCGCGACAGTGCCGATCTGATCGGCACCATTCAGGTTGAGTTCACCGAATGGGACGAACGCCGCCCCGCCGCCATCATTGGCGAGGAAATCCGGACCGAGATGGCGGCCATTCCGGGGATCGACGTGCAGGTGCAGACCGCATCGAACGGCCCCTCGGCGGGCAAACCCGTCAACTTGCGGATCGAGGTGCAAGTGTTGTCATCAGCAGCCATACGCTGACTGATTTAGAACGCATTGCCGATGAATTTGTTCTCATGCATCATGGCCGAATCGTCGCCAATGGTCCACTGGCCGAAATCGAACGAGATCTTGGATTGAGGGCAACCCTTGAAATCGCCGGGTTAGGACAGACCCCCATCTCATTTGGAGATGGAATCGAGGTAGAGGAAATCCCACTCCATGAAGGGGAAGAATGGGCTTTTCATCTTCATCTGGAGAAAGGCGATTGGACCACGAAGCGTCGCAGTGAACTCGGACCTGAAATGACGTTCACTCGCTTACAGCCTGTTCAGGCAGGCCTTGAATCTGTGATTTCAGCAGCAACGGGCCTAGACATTGAAGACGCGGGTTTCTCCATCTTATCGGAGGTTGATTCTGATGCGTAATCGACTTCGTACCATTTGGGATGTCAGTCTTCACGATACCAAGCGACACATCCGAAGTCAGCGGATGCTGATTCTGGCCCCATTGGTGATATTCCTACTGTGCGCTGCCTGTTGGGGATTTGCGGATTCCCGCATTGTTCCAGCCGGTTTGACGGTCAATTCACCCGCTGACGTTCTGTTTCTTTCCAGCACTTCTGTGGTATTCATCTGCACTCTGAGCGTTGTACTGCTCGGCTTCGATGCGGTGAGCAGGCGACGATTGACCGGTGAGTTGGCCATGGATCTTTCACAACCCATGCCAAGGACTGATTATGCGTGTTCACAACTCATGGGTGTGTGGATGGCCGCAATGATTCCGACGACAATCGGGATTCTTGTGGGGACATTCTTGATTCATCAGCAGATGGGCGAATGGCCTGAGTTCGGCGACCTCGCCATGTTCCTGTTCGCCACCGGCCTCCTGTTGTGGTGGTACACCAGCCTTCAACTCCTCGCCTCTTCGCTCGCGCGCGATGTAGGCGCTTCTGTCACACTTGGTGTTGGAACTTGGCTGTTCTTCGTGTTCCTCTGGTTGATTCCAACTCTCATCATCGCCGAATCAATGGGTGTGGATGTCACAGACACCTCCACGCTCGCTTTCGATCTGATTCAAGAGAAGACCGATCTATTCAGCCCGAACGGTGTCTATCAATTGCTGATGGAGACGCGTCTCACTGGTGAGAGCCAACCTCATCTTTCTTCGGCTTGGATATGGATTTCCGCCTTTGCATGGTTCTTAATTCCAACATTCTTCTTCTCAAAGAGAATCGAGCATATGCGCCCCTGATTCGATGAAATAAATCAGAATTTAAGGCAACCTAAACATTATATCTAAACTTCATTCGCACAAAGTTCAAGGCACCTTGAACTGTCTCAATAGTGATGAAAATGAAATGGACTGTTTTGAGCAAGAATTCGATTGTAGTGGCGCTATTATTGATGACTGCATTTGTGGGTTGTATTGGTGGAGATGATTCATCGGACGATGTCATTCGAATTGCATTCACGGTGAAGGACGATTACGATAATCCTGACACCAATCCACAATTGCTCGCTGATTTCATCGCGGAGTACAGTGGCTACGACGTCGAGTTGTATCCGATTGCCAATGAGAACGCCGCCATCGAGGCGCTCAACTTCGGGCATGCCGATGCGGCTTTCCTCGATGGTGGTGCTGGATTCGTGGCTTGGAAGAGCCACGGACTTGAGGCTGTTCTCGCAGATCAGAAGGATGACGGTAGCACCTACTACACCGCAGCCGCGTGGGTGTTGGATTCTTCGGATATTACCAGCCTTGAGCAACTTGAAGGCAACAATTCGTGCCATACGGGCTGGCTCAAATCAGCCGGCATGCTCATGCCCATGGGTTACATGATTGGTCATGGGCTCGTCGATGTCCAAGGACCAACGGATGAGATTGAGTCCCTGCGAACAACCATCGAGGCCCATTTCGAAAACGCATCGATTCCCGGCAGTGGCGATTTGTACTATGGTTACAGTGGTGCATTCAATTGCATGACCCAAGGGGTTGGCGATGTCGCCTTCGCCAAGACCAGTTCGTACGAGGATCATTGCGAAGGAAATGACTGGTGTCTGGACCGAGATCAGTATCGAATATTGGAACCCCATTTTGGCCAGGTCCCAAGCCATCCAGTGATTGTCAATCCTGACAATGGGGGTGAGAAGCAGGACGCGCTCATCGCTGCTCTTCTGGCATTGAATACCGAAGAAGGCGGCACCTCCATTCTTGAGAATGTCCTCAACACCCCTGGCCTCGTCTCGGTCACGAGCGAGAGTCATATGGGGTCTTACTCGGATGCGATTGCGAACATCCCCGGAATCACAGCTTACTTCGCAGAGAAATACGATGAGTGAATTTCCAGAGGGATCCATCGATGTCAGAGCCGATATTGCGCATATCCAATGCTGCAATCGGCTTCGAGAGCAGCGAACCACTGCTCGATTCGGTGAATCTTGAAGTGTATCCCGGTGAGATTATCGGAGTCATCGGTCGTTCTGGAATTGGAAAGACCAGTTTATTGCGAACCATTGCTGGTTTGATTCCTCCTCTGAGTGGTGAAATCGAGGTCTCCCGCAGTGTGGGAGAAATCGGCTACATTCCGCAACGGCTTGGATTAATCACACATCAGACTGTGGGCTACAATGTCATGATGGGCGCCTTGCCAAGGGCTCCATTCTGGCAGTCGCTCTTCTCCATGCCCGGCCAAGAATACCGTGACCAAGCGCGGCGAGCCATCGATTCAGTCGATCTTTCGGAAAAAGTGCTTGAACCCATCAGCCATCTATCTGGAGGGGAGCAACGCCGTGTCGCCATCGCACGCTCGATGGTTCAACAACCGACCCTTCTGCTCGCAGATGAATGCCTAGGGGAACTTGATGCTGTTACCGCAAAAGGCATCATCTCCCTGATTACAAATCTCGCCAAAGAACAGGGAACTGCAGCCATTGTTGTTGATCACAACCCGGTTCGGGCGAGTACATTCTGCAATCGTGTATTGCAGATTCGGGGCACGATATTAGAGGAGATTGAGATATGAATTTCAGTCAACTTCTCAAGAAGCGACCTCGCTTGATGCTCTACGCACTGATTGCGATCCTCGTCATTCTCGTCTCCAATTCACTTGGTCTGAATCTGTACAATCTGGGTCAGGCATGGGACAATCTCGGACTATTGTGGCCACGAATCTGGCCCCCTGATTTCAGCGTCGTCACCGAGAGGGCCGCCTATTCATACAGCGATTGTGATTGGAATGCAGATTGGATGTGCAGCCCTGCTGTGCATGGATTGATGGAGACAATTGAAATCGCCTTCTTGTCAACCATCTTTGGCATGATTATCGCATTGCCACTGTCGATGATGTCCGCCCATAATCTCGCGCCGGTCTGGCTCACCCTGATCATGCGCCAGATTCTCGCCGGGCTTCGAGTTCTTCCCTCTCTGGTCTGGGCTCTGTTTCTGGTCATACTGTTCGGCCCCGGGCCCTTGGCAGGTGTCCTCGCCATGACCCTCTACACCATCGGGTATCTTGGAAAATTACAGTATGAGACTCTAGAAGGAGTGAGTCGTCATCCGCTTGAAGCCGCACGAGCGATGGGTTTGCCACGTTGGCAGGTCGCCCGATTTTTCGCCCTGCCCGAGGCCAGCAATGCGCTTTGGAGTCAGATGCTGTTCATGTTTGAGTACAACATTCGGCACGGTTCAATCATCGGTTTGGTTGGAGCGGGTGGAATTGGTTGGTATCTATCCAATTATCTTAGTGTCTACTCTCGATATGATCGTGCCCTCGCGATGATTCTCATCATCTACCTCGCCGTTGTGGTGATTGATCAGATATCCCTCTCGCTTCGGCATCGATTCATGGACAGCGAGGTCCACGCACCCCGAGCACGTTGGCGGGAGATCATTCCGTTCTTCCCGAAGAAGTAGTTCAGCGTTCAGCACTGATTCGAATGGCGCCATTCTCATAATGGACGTAGATATTGTGGGGGACTTTGCTGGTCAATGCAGCGAGCGCATCGTTGATTTCCTCGGCACTGACTTTGAACGCCTTGGCCGCACGACTGGCTTTCCAAGCGACCTCCTCAAAGTCAGACTGACGAATCCACTCGAACAGGCGAGTCTCGAATTCGGTCAAGTCCTCAAAGGCCATACCATGCCCAGTACGCCGAGGGACTTGAGGCTTTCACAACAGAGATTCGGCCATTGTTCGTACACATTCCTCGGCTGAAATGGTTCCATCAAGCAATGCGCACAGGGAATCGATGAAGGGCACATCACAACCCAACGATGCGGCTCTTTCAGTGAACATTCTCGCAGCACGGACTCCTTCAGCAACCATGTGCATCTCTCCAAGCGCTTCTTCAAGCGATATTCCCGTGCCTAATTTTTCGCCCAACGTTCGATTTCGTGAGCGTGGACTGGCGCTGGTGACATACAAGTCTCCCAATCCTGCGGGGCCAAATCCAGTCTCAGGCCTTGCCCCCATCATCGGGAGGAGTCGCTGCCCTTCTGCAAATCCAACCGTAATCAGTGCAGCCTTGAGATTGTCACCACCAATGCTGTCACGCAACCCGTCGACCACGCCACAAGAAAGAGCGACAGTATTCTTGAACGCCCCCCACAATTCACAACCCACGGAATCTTCGCTTGGAACCAGTACAATCGAATCTGTCGAGAGACGATCTGCGATTCTGGTGGCCACAGAAATATCATGTCCAGCAACCATCGCTGTGGTAATCACTCCTCGGGCCACTTCGGGTGCGATGGTGGGTCCGGTGAGAACAACAACCGAATTGGAAAGGCCTGCATTTGCAATTTTCGATTCAATTGCTTCTGAAATCAGGCCTGAGCCTCCCTCCTCGGGCGGCGCGAGTCCCTTGGCGAGATCGAGGACGACATGAGATGGACGAAGATGTGGAATCATCTCATCTACGACAGAGAGGATGACACCACTTGGAAGAGAGAGTACAATCAATTCACTGGCCTCAATGGCCTCCCCGATATCCATTGTGACATCAATGTCCAATTGCATTCCAGGGAGGTACTTCGCATTCTCTCCAGTTTCCATGATCGAGCCGTAGACTTCCTCCTCGACCGTCCAACCAATCACTTTGTGAGAATCATTCGCCCAACAGTGGGCCAATGCCGTTCCCCAATTGCCCAGACCAAGGATTGCAATTTTGGACATGTATCGCGTTGCCTCAAGCCGGAGCATTTGACCGTTACCACATCTGCGCTCCCAATCGCTACATTCTAAGCAATGAGTTGAGGAGCGGAGGTCAAGCAGGGGTTGCCAAGCTTGGTCAACGGCGCTGGGTTTAGGTCCCAGTCCTAATCGGTTCGCAGGTTCAAATCCTGCCCCCTGCATTACTGTTCTTCTTCGGCAGCGGCTTGGGCACGCAGTTTCCGCATTTCGCGGTAGTAGACTCCTCCGGCTATAAGCAGCAAAACCACCGGAACTCCATACAGGAACAGATTGCTCACTGGCACTGGTTCTGGATCCCCATTGACACCCGTGAAAGCACCGAATTTCCGATTCCATTGATCTTCACCCGACTCCACCCCATCTCCGTTCACGGTATTGACATGAAGTCGATACCGAATGAGCGTTGATTCATCATCATTGGGAGCAGTCCAATTGACTGTCCATGCGCGTTGATCGTTCCCATCGAGAGTATGTCCAACCTCGTTGTCAGAGAACACCTGAACCTCATCGGACAGATTTGAGAGTACACCATGACTCATCCACAGATTGAAACCACCTAGATTGGTGTGATTCTCAACGGATTCAGCCCCATCACTCGCTGAGATGTTCAATGAGTATGTTTTGTTGGCTTCATAGTGCTCAGGCAGGCCTTCAAATGTGATGTTGACCGTCTCGGTGGGGACTGCGTTGTGGCAGGTGCAACCG
>CAXEUI010000063.1:0-6252 GCA_963999335.1 uncultured Candidatus Poseidoniales archaeon | reverse complement strand
TTGCTGTCACGGTCAGACGTTGAAGCCGTCGTTGTTGCAACACCCAATGATCAACATGCAAAACTTGCCATTGCATCGCTTCGCAGTGGAAAAGATGTGTTGTTGGAAAAGCCGATTGCACCTGATGCAGAACAATTGAGATTGCTCGAAGCCGCAGTGGAGCGGACGGATCGCAGGGTCGTCATCTGTCATGTCCTTCGATACGCACCGTTCTATGCTGCCATCAAGGAACGAGTGGTCAATGATGAAATTGGAGAAATTATGCATATCCACACGACGGAAAATGTCTCTTATCACCACATGGCGGTGGCTTTCATCCGTGGCAAATGGAGTCGGAAAGAAATCAATCCAATGTTGTTGGCAAAATGTTGTCATGACCTAGATCTAATCTGTTGGATGAAATCAGGAGTCAAACCGAAGAAAGTGGCTTCATTTGGAGGTCGGCATTTCTTCACCGCTGACAATGCGCCCGAAGGTTCCGCTCTGCGCTGTGATGATTGTTCCATCGAACGAGAATGTGAATATTCAGCGATTCGTCATCACGTGGACAATGGATGGTGGCCGTTCTATGCATTGGCGGGGGAATCGAACCACGAACGTGGGGTTGAGCTCGATGAAGATGCGATGCGGGCACATGTCGTGAATTCTGATTATGGGCGATGTGTCTGGCATTGTGACAATGATGTTGTCGATCGTCAGTCGGTCATCATCGAATTCGAGGATGGTTGTGTGGCCACACACGACATGGTCACAAATTCCGCAGACGGGACTCGCCGAATTCAACTCACAGGAACCAAGGGCGACATCTATGGTGATATGATCGAAGGGAAATTTACCATCTCAAAGCCCGGGGCTGTGGCCGGCTCGGAATCGATTGTTGAGGAGATTCAAGTCGATATGCAAGGAGACCTTCATGGAGGCGGGGATGTGCGGCTCGTCGCAGACTTCCTCGGCGTCATCCGTGGCGAAGGTGGCTCGATTTCAACCACTACACTCTCCGATTCCATCAACAGTCATCTCATCGCTTACGCAGCGGATGTGGCCATGCGCGAAGAGCGCGTTGTAACGATTCATTGATGTGAGGTTGGCAGAGGTCAGTGACATGGTAGGCACTGTTCTGGTGACCGGCGCGGCGGGGTTCATCGGTTCTCATGTTGTGCGAGAATTGCTGGGGCAGGGCTTTGCGGTTCGAGCCACAGTACGAAATCCAACAGATGCAGAATTCCTGAAAGGGCTGCCAGGAGCAGAAAATCTCGAAATCGTTCAGATGGATCTGCTGGAACGAGAATCCGTAGATGCGGCTGTCGCGGGTTGTGAAGATGTCATCCATTGTGCTGCTGCACTCTATGTGGGTGCCAAGGATCCGCAGAAAGAAGTAGTCGATCCTTCAATCCAAGGAACGCAGAACCTGCTCGATGCCATTGATGCTGCTGGTGGGGTCTCACGCCTCATCCACACTTCATCTGTGGCCGCAGTGCGTCGAAATGAATCGAAGGATGGGCAGACCTTCTCGAATGCAGATTGGTGTGATGATGCTTCGGTGGAATCCAATGCGTATGGGTTTGCAAAGGCGGGCGCGGAAAGACTGGCCAGAGAATGGGTGGAATCCAAATCCGATTCTGATAAACCGAGATATGTCTCCATCAATCCGTCCATCGTCTTCGGCCCGGTCATGTCTAAGCGACATCTGAAGGGTTCGATGACCATCATCGATCATCTTCTGAAACGAAAACCACCCGTGCTACTGAAGATGCACATGAACATCGTCGATGTTCGAGATGTGGCTTCCGCACACGTGCGCGCGCTGACGGAGGGAAAGGACGGTGGGCGATACATCGTGTTCAACGCCTCAATGTGGATGCCGGAAGTGAATGCTGTACTACGCAAGCAGATTCCGGACCGGAAATGGCCACGCGTGGTCTTGCCGAAGTCGTTGAGTTATGTCATGTCTATCTTCCATCCACAGATCAGTGTGGGTTGGGTCAAACGCAACATTGGGACGTCGTGTGAATACGATTCAAGCCCCGCCAACGAAGAGTTGGGGATCGAATGGATACCCGTTGAATCCTCGATTGTTGATGGGGCTCGTTCTGCGATTGAAGCGGGATGGCGCTGAATACTATCAAGCGAAGGATTGAGGAATGAGAGCCCAACCCGGGTGATTGATGGAACCTGCGGACGTATGGGGGGGGCGCTGGGATGCGTGTGAGAATCCGTTGGCCCGCAGGTACATGGAAGTGGCCTGTCGCAAGCAGAGTCTGGTCATCTTGGCCGCCGATCTGAACACCATGGCGGGACTGAATAATCTGGTCGGCCAAGTGGGCCCTCACATCGCCGCACTCAAAACGCATGTCGACCTTGTGGATGATTGGACAGCATCGAGTTGGGCGGACCTCTGTGAGAAGGCGAAAGGTCACGATTTGCTCATCTTCGAGGATCAGAAATTCGGAGATATCGGTCCAATTTCCCGGGGGCAGATGGCTGGCGTCTATGACATTCGATCTTGGGCGAACATCGTCACGGCTCACGGCATCTCAGGGCCAGATATCGTCGATGGTCTGTGTGCGGGCTGGTCTGACGTCGGACGCGAAGGAGGTGTGCTTCTGCTCGCGCAAATGTCCAGTCGAGGCAATCTTCTCGGGTTGCCAGGATACACGGACGAGATGATTCGGGCCGGGGTCTCCAATTCAGGGGTCTTCGGATTCATCGGCAATGGGAGTCGCTCAACTGAACTCGCCGAATTGCGTGAGAAGGTTGGAGATCGAAAACTCATCTGGACCCCGGGTGTGAATCTGGCTGTCGGTGATGGTGAAATGGGTCAACGATATGGTGACCCGCGCGAAGCCGTGCTTGCTGGCAGTGATGGAATCATTGTGGGTTCAGGGATATACAAATCCGAGCAGAAAGCAGAAACTGCAAAAGCATACGCCGACATCTCTTGGAAAGCGTTGCTCGAACGGAGTGGGACTTAATGGAAGCGCTCGTTGGATGGGTCTTGCTTCTGATTCTCACGGCGGTCATCGGATGGATTGGATGGCTGCAATGGAACTCCTATCGAACCTTGGATCAACGGATTGACCAAATGGATCCTACTTTAATTGAGAGTGCAGGGACGCGCATTGAGAAGGTGTTGGATGCACCCCCTGGAAGTGTGGTTGTTCCCTACGTGGCCACAAGCATGGTCCCTGTGCAGAATGTGGTACAGACCCCGGCACCCGTAGTGGCACCAGTGAACGAGACACAGGCGCCCGTCAGATTGGTTCAGGAATGAACTGGAGCGGGTGTTGCTTCACTTGCGAACGAATGCGTAGAGGATGACAAGGATGCTGGCACCGAGTGCCACATAATCCGGAATGCCCATGGTGGGGAATGGGAGAGACCATCCCATTTCATTGCCCATATTATGAATTCCCAACCAATTGATTCGGGTCGCTTCTGATGTGCACTTCACCGCCGAACAACTTGAATTGAGGAAACCAAAGGCACCGAAGATGTTGGCTGTACTAAGGATCAATGACAACAATCCAAATCGCTTCAGGCCCTTGCCTGAACCCTTTGTCGAATCGCTAGTTGCAGGGAGAGGGAGAGGCAATAATGGCGCAGGAAGAGGCATCGCGCTGGCGACATCCACGACCTCTTCGTCATCTCTCTTGGCTCGCATCTCATCGACGTCCTCTGGATAGAGTTGGTCGAGATCCTCAAGGCCGGGTGCTTCGGGAATCTCTCCCATAATCATCTCCCAGTTGTCATCAATGATGGATTGGGTGACGGGTTTCTCAAGCCAAGCCACCGCGCCGGCGGAGTGGGTTGCATCAGCGGCGAGTTGGCGCTGTGTCCGGGGAGCCATGAAGGCGATTCGTGCTTCGGAATCTGATTCGCGCATCTCCAGAGCGGCCGTGTGCCCATCCATTGTTGGAATGTCCAGAGAAAGCAGGACCAGCTCAGGGCGATGTTGAACATAGGTGTCCACTGCAAGGTCGCCGTCTTCGCAAACTTCGATTCGCCAACCTTTCTGTGTGAAAATCTGAGACAGGCGCATGGTCCCCATTGGGTTGTTGTCGACAATCAACACGAGTTGGGCCTCGGGGTCGTCTGTCTCGGTTACACGCACCATGTCACTCGCCTCCCCCGAGGTCGTTTATCATCAATCGCACCCTCGGACTATTCTTCCTCATCGTCGATGAGTGTGTCAGAAGGTGCCGTTTTTGGGGAGGTGAACGTTTCCTTCAATGCCTCTTGTCGCTTCATTTCGGTTTCGATCTCCTTCTGGCGTTCAGGCGCACGAACAAAGAGCATCTTCAATTCTGAAACAATACCGCGAAGCATCGTTTCTTCGACTTCTTCAAGATTGCCTTTGGTTCGGCTTTCAAGGGTGTCCAGAAGATCGATGGCGGCCTTGGCTTCACCCATATTGAAATGAATCGTGCCGACTTCATCAGAAATCAGCCCAAGGTGCATCATTGTGCTGCGTTGTAACATGTGAATCAATGAGAAAAAGCGCTGACTTTCTTCACTCTGTAGTATGTCATCCATGCTTTCACCTCATTCGAACATCATCTGCAACAACCAATCGGGGTCGAACTGTTGTAGGTCATCGTAACCCTGTCCAACGCCTGCGAGAACGATGGGGCGACCGGTCGCGTGTGCAATCGATAGAGCCGCGCCTCCCTTGGCATCGGTATCGAGTTTGCATAGAACCGCCCCATCAAACTTGAGCATGCGTTGGAATTCGACCGCTTGCTCAACCGCGTCGTTGCCAGCCAAGGCATCGCCGACGAAGAGAACGAGGTGGGGTTGAGAAACTCGGTGCACTTTTTCCAACTCATTCATGAGATTAATCTTGTTTGTCATTCTGCCCGCAGTATCGATGATGACCACGTCGGCGTCTCGCGCTTTCGCGCTTTCGACAGCATCTCGGGCGATGGCAGCTGAATCCCCGCCGCGTTCACTGGATACGCAACGAACACCAATTCGATCGGCGTGAGTCTCGAGTTGATCGATGGCACCAGCCCGGAACGTGTCTGCTGCGGCCAGGATGACGGATTTCCCTTCGCCCTTGAGACGATGTGCAATCTTGGCTGTGGTGGTGGTTTTGCCCGTTCCATTGACACCGACCATCATAACGATAACAGGGGTGTCTCCGGCATCGACCATTTGATCGATTGTGGCGTTGAAATCCCAATATCCAGCAGCCAACAGGCTTCGCAGTGCGCGCTTCAGACTGGCTTCAATCACTTTCGGGAGATCGGCGCCTCGGCGCAAGCGACTGCCGATCAGTTCGCTTCGAAGTGCCATCAGCACGGCCTCCAATGCGCGACTGCCCATATCTGCCTCTAGCATCACGAGTTCGAGTTCTTCCAACAGTTGGTCAAAGACGGGGCCTTCCTTGATGATGCGCCCGCCCTTACCGACGACACCACCACCTAGATCGATGTCGAACTCCACTCCCTTTTCTGTCTCAACAGTTTTCTTTCCGGTGGATTTTCTCGGGGCTTGCTCAACTTCGACCAATTTGCGGCCGGTGGTAGAGCGCATTACGTGGAGATCGACTCGGGAACCATCGGGTCGCGTGACCTGGTCAACGTCGTATCCCTTCTTCGCGAGTTGCTGTTTCTCCTTGGCTTTGCGTTTCTTCTCGCGCTCCAACTGCTTGCGCTCTTTTTTGGTCAAGGTTGCTGCGGGCAAGGGCTCAGGCTCATCGTCCCAATCATCCCAATCGTCATCTCCTGGAGATACAGGTTGTTCAATCGGAACTTCAATTTCGGGAATCTCTTCCCATTCTTCTTCAGCAGGAGGGGTGGTTTCTGTGGTGATTTGTTCTGCCTCTTCACTGCCTTCCTCTGCTGTGAGGGCATCGAGATCCGTCTCATCCACGACTTCCTTGACGCGTTTTCGAAATCGGTCGAAGAATCCCATTGCATCACCTAGTCGTCTAACGTCAGTTCCGTGCCGTGCTTTCGACGGCGTCGGGTGGATTTTGTCGGCGTTTCTGTCTCTTCCGTTTGCTCTTCGGTGGCCTCTTGAAGATTCTTGGCGGCTTCTGTGAATGTAGTTGCCAATTCCGTGACAATCTTCTCGGTTTCAGTGAATTCGTTCTGTAATGTATTGAGAATATCCTCAACCTCGTTGAGTCTGGCTTCCAGGATCGAAATCGCCTCCTCTCTGGGCTTTTCCGCTTGAACACCTGAACCGATGTCGAGGATGACTGTGTCTCCTTCGGGTGATGCGGGCAATTGAACGCCAGCACCCAAT
>CAXEUI010000062.1:0-6297 GCA_963999335.1 uncultured Candidatus Poseidoniales archaeon | reverse complement strand
TCCTTCAGGGCTTTCCTGCCGTCTTGATTGTCATTGGCTGCCATGTCCAGTTTATTCAGCACTGAATCCACGCCTGATATGATTCGACGCTTCCATGCACAATCGGGACCTTTGAGCAATATTTGGACATCCACCCCCTCTCCTTTGATGTGAGATACGAGTTCACGGCGAGCCATTGAATCAAGGTTCCATATGTCAGGAGATCGGTAGTGGAGATGGAAGCCCCGGTGACCCGAAAAGGTCAGTTGGAGATGCTTGGAATCGAATCCAAATTCAGGTTCCAAGAATTCAAACCATAATTGATGAGCTTGGTCCTGAATCGCAGAAATCATCGCGGGAAAATCTCCATCTGTCACACCCGGCAAATGGTCACCGTCTAGATCGAAAATGAGATCGGCTCCCTGCAACATCTTATCCTTCATCGAACGTTGATTCGGGTCGAGATAGTAAGCGGTAGAGTAAAAACAACTTTTGGGAATTTTTCGTACAACGTGTGCGAGCAATTCATCTGGTTTGCGAAAGCCTCTATGTCTTTCAGGAGGCCGGTCATCAAAACCAACGAACATCCATTCACGTGAACGCAACCGAGGGGGATACCACATATCATCCGGCTTGCAGGCCTGATAGTATTCACCAAACTTGAATGCATATCGAGACCAACCGACAGACATTCAACCACCGCGATAGCGATAGATGGAGGGGGCTATTGAATACAACGCTCAGGATATTCGCAATCCAGGATTCGGATTCGAATCAGTCGAGGTATCGGCTCCAGTGAGTTTGACGTAACAATCCCAACACACGTATTCACCATCAATGGTACATGATTCACCAAATGTCATGAGGATTCCGCATGAATCGCAAATGGGACCCAATTGTCCTTTCGAAACTGCCAATCTGGACTTGTCAACCATCTTCTTCACAATGTGCACAAGATGTCGGCTATTAAGGTCCACGTTGAGACATAGAGTCGTCTGTTCCGAATCTGTCAAATGTTCAATGCATCACGCAGATGCATGGTGAGCAATGAGAATGTGCAGACCATACGTGTTGGCCATTCACCCGATCCTGACGATGCATTCATGTTCCATGCCCTGACGACGGGGGCTTTGGACACACCAGGCTACCGTTTTGAACACGTTCTGTTGGACATTGAGACCCTCAATCAGAAGGCACTGCAAGGTGAATTTGAGGTGAGTGCCGTCAGCATCCATGCATACCCAGAGATTGCGAATCAATATGCATTGATGAATTGTGGCGCATCGATGGGGGAGGGATATGGACCCATGCTGGTTTCGAAGAATGATATCACGCTTGAGGAGGCATGCAAGGGAACCATCGCCATTCCGGGGTTGAAAACCAGTGCATACATGGCACTAATACTTGCATGTGGCAATGTCGAAACATCCGTCGTGCCGTTTGATGAAATCATTCCGAGAATTGAGTCAGGTGAATTTGATTCTGGCGTCATCATCCATGAAGGTCAATTGACCTGGAAGGCTCATGGATTACAGCTCATTCTCGACCTGGGTGTTTGGTGGAATGATAATAATGATGGTTTGCCATTGCCATTGGGCGGAAATGTCGTTCGAAGAGATCTGGGTGAAAAGGTCTGTGAAAACATTTCTGAATGGGTCAAGATGTCGATTCAACACAGCATCAACGAACCCGAGGAAGCACTGAAATTTGCATTGCAATGGGGACGTGGAATTGATGAAGATACGAATTCGAAATTCGTAAAAATGTATGTCAACGATCGTACTATCGATTACGGGCCGGATGGACGTGCGAGTATACGAAAATTCCTTGCAGATGGAATCAAGATTGGCATGATTGATTCCGAATTCGATCCAAAGTCATTGAATTTCATAGGGGCTCGTTGTGATTGAATGAATGAGGACCGAATTCGCCACCGATTCTCAGCCGGTCATTTCAGAATCATTCGAAGTCGTATTGTACCTACTGAAATGGGTAGAAAGTTATGAATTCGAATATATTGACACATAATGTGCGCAATGCCTTTGAGTAGGATGGTCCTAAAAAGGACGTGTATGGGTCTATCCAAACCATCCGCCTGTGGTTCACACCGGGTCTTCTTGTGGTCATTCTGTTACTCACAGTGACCCCAATTACCCACGCCAGCAGTGGGATGGCATGGGCAGGGGCAGCTGAATCAGATTTTGGATATGGAACTGCAGTTGCATTCAGCCCAAATGGTGATATCATCGCCAGCGGTCACGAATCGACTATCATGATTAGTGATGCTTACTCGCATGAGAGATTGCAGACCTTTTTTGTCGATTTTTTTGTCGAATCGATTGAATTTACATCTGATGCTCAATTCCTCCTGATTGGCATGGTTAGTACTCTTCCAGACACACCTGCGACTGTTGTTTATGAAAATGTTGAGGGGGATTATGAACGCAGAAAACATACTGAAGATGGGATCAATGTTGACCGGATCAGCGTTTCTCCCAATGACAACACCTTTGCCACCGCTATTGAAGATGGACGATTCGTTGAGTGGGAAATCAACACCAGTTCCGGTACGAATCTGGACATCAATCGACAGTATCCATCAGCCCATAGTGGACACATTACATGCCTGGATCATTCAACAGATGGCATTCATTTACTCAGTGGGGGGGCGGATGGTGTTGTCATCCTGTGGAATCGTGAATCACTAACAGAAGTGGCACGCTGGGAATCTGTCGATCCTATTTCTGACTGTCAATTTTCACATGATGGTACAATCATGGCATGGATTGGAGGTGGTTCCCTATCCCTGCGTAATCACGACTCGACACAATCCTATCATGGTCAATTCGACATCAGCATGAATGCAACTGAAATGTCGTTCACACCCGATGATAATGAGGTTGCGGTATTGGTACCAACCATCGTCGAACAATCATCTCGACGAATTGATTTTATTGATATCGTTTCATCACCAATTTCGTTCAGTCGAACCCTGTATGTCTCCCACGATGCCTACATGTTTTCTCTTCATCCAATCGATGACACGGTCGCAATTTCCACATTCTCCGAACTGGTTCCATTCTATTCAGATTCAGTCCCTGTCGAGTCAGAAATCCCGACTCTAATTGATTCGGATCAAGACAATATTCCTGATTCATTGGATATCGATGATGATGGTGATGGAATCCCTGATCAATTCGATAACATATGCATTGAGGGAAACAATTGCCACTTGCAACCCAATCAACAGACCATTCGACAATTTACAATCTCAATCAATGGTGATTTTGTGAATGTGATTGAATCAATACATCTCGATGCGATTCATAGTTCACATATTCGTCAATTGGCGTCTTCATCATTGAATGCCAACCATCGTGTTGATACGAACGAATTCGATCAATTTGAATTCTCGTTATGTGATGAGTATAATCCAGAGGGTGTCATGACTCGATGGGCAACATATCTATCGATTGATGATTACGCATTCAATCCAAATACAGTTCAGTGCAGAATAGATTCGGGTCTATATGGGACGATGGACAGTGATCTTGGCACTCGCATTAGCATTAGTTGGGAAATCACCGGTCGAATCCTCAACCCCGTATTGGCCCCCTATAACATCAGTATCATCTCAGGAATCCCAATCGCCAGTTCCTCTGTAGCCCAAAATGTACATTCCTTCCCTGTACATGTCCACATCGAGGATGTCAGTGGATCTTCAGTCCAATATGAAGTTTGGAACCGCAGGGATGCCGATGTGTTCCTGACGATTCAACCAACTCAGTCCGATGAGGACCCCATGTTTTTGGGACTTCATCACCATATTTTTGGTCTGTATTTCAGTATAACCATTGTATTCGTCATCGTAACCATCGGACTTCTCATGGTTCGGCGCAAAAATCGAATCGACTTCGATGATGATAACGATTCAATAGATTCGTACGAATATGAAGAGGAATGGGAAACTATGGTAGATGATGCAGCAGCACGGGATGATGAAATCGAAGAGGAAACCTTCGAAAAGAGGCAGCCTCGGCCCCCTTCAGCTGTAAGACAAGACATACGCGGTACCCCTCAACCCCCTGGGGCTGTTCAACGCGATCTCGCCCGTCAGAAACGAGATGGACCGAAGCCGAAACCAAAGATGCGGAAGGTACGCCGTACCGTCGAATCGCAACCACAAGAACATCTGCCCGAAGAGACCGTTGAGTTTACTCATTTAATTACAGAATCCGAACTCCCCGTTGATTCGGAAAATTCAGACGAGAGAGAGATATCGGATGCTCTGGAACAAATCAAATCTGAACAAGATGAGGATTCGAAGCGTCGACGACCTGTAAGACGAAAGAAATGAAGGATTAGACATGAATGGTCTGGAAGGATTCCAATCCACAAACTTCGACTAAGAAATGGTTCAATCCTTTGATTCCATCATGATCCAATCGATTGACGACTTCATCAAAATATTGTGAAATCCTTTGTTCGTTGAACCCGCTACGAATCGCTGTCGAATGAATCACTGAATTTCTGACATCATCGAAATTTTCAAACGATTCTAATTGAGATAATAGAATCTGATGGGCTTCCTTCAGCATTTCTCGCGGCGCATCTCGACGTGCTGCATATACCGCGAATACCATGGGGTGTCCGGTGATATCACGCCATGTTTGTCCCAAATCCATGCGAATCAATTCAGGGTGACGGGCAGCTTCATCCAATGCTCGATCACCAATTAACAATGCACCATCACATCGATCAAGCATGTGTCTCAGGTCAGGACCCATGTCAACAGCACGGGGAGTCAATCCCATTTGATTGAGCAACCACATACACAATTTTCGAGATGTGGCCGAATCTGTGGGTAGCGCGACATCACGCATCTGTGATGGATCTCGATTTCCGAATAACAGTACAGAGCCGACGGCACCATTCGATGCAATGCAGATATCAGGTAGGAGTTGGAGTTCTTCTGAATGCGTAGCGAAATCAGCAGTCGGTATAGGTGCGATGAGGCAATCCTTTCGCAATACGTGTCCTGTGAGCCATGATGGAGGTGCCGGCAATACCTCCCATGTAGGAGGTAAATCATGGTATAGAGGATCGCAATTGACGAATGCGACCCTACCGAGAATACTGTGCCATCGATTCATTCAATCACCTGTACCTGTCACCAATGGCAATGAAATCCTGCCAGAATCCTCATCGTCATCTTCAAATCGTCTGAATTTGGTGTATATCGAATTGCGTTGAACTGGCATTGCTTTTGCGTCTATAATGAATTTACTCAATTCAGATCTTGAGTAGGCATAGATGGAATTTGACCCCGCTTCATGCATGATTTCCTCATGCCCAACTGTTCCATCAAAATCATCAGCGCCATGATGAAGAGACAATTCGGACAAACGGTCGCCTATGTTCATTCTATAGGCCTTAATATGGGGGATGTTGTCGAGCATCAATCTAGATACAGAGATCATTCGCAATACCTCGTTCGCGCTGGCCAATTGAGCTTCTGGCAATCTTGAATTGTCTGGAAGATACGGATAGGGTACAAAGCATTGGAAGCCATTGGTTTCATCTTGCAATTCCCTCAATCGGCACAAATGAGAAATTCGATGTGATGGTGTCTCAATCGTACCGAATAACATGGTGCAATTCGTCGGCATGCCAATTGAATGGGCATCACGGTGAATCGATATGTACTCATCACTTGTTTCCTTTCCATAACAGATGAGATCGCGTACAACATCATCCAATATCTCAGCCCCCCCGCCGGGCAAGGAATCCAATCCTGATTTCTGAAGTCGAGAGAGAAGTGCGCGAGGGCTGATTCCACTCACTTCTGCAATATGCTTGATTTCGACGGCCGATAACGACTTGATGTGGATGTGTGGGAATCGCTCTTTGAGTCCACTGAACAAATCTTCATAATATGTGACATCCCAATCCGGGTGCAAACCACCGACGGTGTGTAATTCATCAATTATGTGTTCAAACGGCTTGATTCTATCGATGAACGCATCCAGATCCAATGCATATGCATCATTGGCCTTCGGCCCCCTTCTGAATGCACAGAATTTACACGCCAAAGTGCAGATGTTCGTCTGGTTCACGTGAAGATTCGAATTGAAGAATACCTCATCACCGAATCGAGCAATCTTGCACATGTTGGCCATATGTGCAATTTCTGATAGATGAGGGTGATTCCACAACGTAATGCCCTGTTCAAATGAGAGATGTTTGTCAACACTATTATATACAAACCGTTTTGTATACTTTCTTATTGACTTTGGTAATAATTCAGTACGGTCAGGA
>CAXEUI010000061.1:0-6329 GCA_963999335.1 uncultured Candidatus Poseidoniales archaeon | reverse complement strand
CGTGGCCGGGTGGTGAATGGGTCGAGATCGCCAACATCGGACAGGTGGTCATCGACCTTGCCGGATGGATGATTGAGGATGCTGCGGGCAATACGATGCCGATGAACACCACGCATCTTGTGGGTTCAGGCACGACGATTCAACCCGGTCAGCATCGAATCGTGGCCGTCAATGGAACTCGCACCTTTGGCATGCTCAACAATGGCGCGGGCACAGAACAAATCAAACTCAAGATGCCGAGTGGTGAAATAACCCACCAAGTCGAATATTCGGGCCCTACCCACCCCGGACATTCCTACGTCAATATTTCAGCATTCACACCTGACTGGGGTCGAAATTCATACCCTCTCAACACTGCGAAATGGCCGACACCTGAGAATCACAACCCCTCCAATATGATTGTTCCAGAATCACGAATTCAGATTAACGAAGTGATGGCCAACGCAAGCGACAACGATCCCATCGGCGATTCATGGATTGAATTGTATTACCCCGCCATTGAGGGTGGACAGGACATCAGCAGTTTTGCCGCCAATTATGTCCTGAGGACAGGAACCGGTGTTTCCATGCAACCTTCGATTCTCTGGGAGACTGGCAATGAAAACTTCCTGTTGTATGGCCCCATCGATCTATTGCAATATTTCGATTCGATTTCCCTGGTTGACAACAATGGCGATATCCGCCAAGTGGTCGCGTGGAATTCACTCCAGCAAGATAACCTCAGCATCATTCCCTCCGACCCGATGATGGTGAGCGGGCCTTGGATGCCCTCTCCATACAACACCCCGGGCACATGGAATCCAGGTCAAGGCAATGGAAGTGAATAGAATGGAACCGAAGATGTCGGCTTGAGAATCTCTGAATTCCTCCCCGACCCCATCGGTTCTGATGCACAGACCGGCATGGATGGCGAGTGGATTGAAATCACCAATACTGGCAATCAGATTGTCGACTTGGCCGGCTGGGAATTGCGTAGCGGCACGGGTTTTGCCCTGCCAACAGCCTCTCTCAATCCGGGGGCGTTCATGGTCTATCCTCTCGGAGAGGAGTCGATGACGCTGACCAATGGACAAGGGACACTCAAACTGAATGACCCCGGTGGCAATTCAGTCCACACGGCAATCTGGGACCACTCCGCGTATGGCATGAGCATGGTTCCCGGAGAAACGACGAATGATACGTGGGTCATCGGAGCTTGGCCAACTCCTGGTTCAACCAATCTCATCTTCGAGCAACCCTATTCAGGGCCCACAGAGATTCTCATGTCAGAGGTCAGCCCTCAATGTTCGAATCCCACGGATGGACTGGTCAGCGAATGGGTCGAGTTGTTCAATGTCGCCGGATATGCCGTCAATCTGTCTCGATGGATGGTCCAAGATGAGGCGGGTGGAGCGGCGGCAGTTGCACCCGGACGTTTGTGGAATCACACACCGAACTCAATGATTCTCGATGTTGGTGATTATGTGGTCTTGAACTTGGACGAGAACATCCTCACGAACCAAGGGGAGAACATCACATTGCTCGACCCGAATGCGAATCCCATTCAATCCCTCTCTTGGGACACCAGCACAGATTGTACGACGCTGGAATCACGCAGTGGAGGTGCGGACACGCGCGAAACGCTGTGGCCCACTCCCGGACAAGCCAATCCTGTCATTCATTCGTATGACGGGGGGATGACCATCAAGTTCACCCGATTCATGCCCGTCGAGGTCTCAGGGCGTTCCAATGACTGGTTCGAGATCACCAATACAGGGGATACATGGGTCGATCTGGGAGGCTGGACGATTGAGCGCCTCACCGCTGACAGTTCTCAACAATCATTGATGCTCAACCACATTCTAGAACCGGGCCAATCCGTGGTCATCACAGAAGACCCGGCAAACCTCATCTTCGATGGAGGGCCTGAGGGGCTCGATGCAAACACGATGTTCAGCAACTCTCCTCCTTGGCTGATCAACAGCGGTGGCGCCCTCCAATTGGTCGCCCCGGACAGCACGGTCGTCGATGCATTCGTCTATGGCTCAGGTTTCGCCGAGATTCCCGGCTGGGATGGGTTGGCGCTCCAAATGCCTCCGTCGGATGCGGGCCTTATCCTCATGCGCGGAGATGGATGCAACGTTTTGCCGGATACCGACACCTCCGCAGATTGGGAATATCGATGGTTGCGATTGGGCTCAAGCCTGTTTTGTGATTCTGGATACTTCGTCACGGATGGTTCGGTCATGCCGGTGACTTCACCGGTCGGTTCCCTGTTCCAGATGGTCGAATGGATCAACGCAGCCACCACATCACTCCACCTCCACGTCTACCAATTCGATTCACCCGAACTCTACAACGCCATCGAAGGCGCGGTCATCCGTGGCGTGGATTGTACCATCCTGCTCGAGGGAGATATCCTTGGCGATGCGGCCGATAGCACCGACCAGAGAGGTTGGGCCGATGAATTGGCCAATGCTGGATGCAATGTCCTGTGGATGGTTGAGCCAGATGGGGTCAACGCACCGATGGGGCCCTATCGCTACATCCACTCAAAGGTCGCTGTGCGTGACGGGGACAGTGTGTGGATTGGGAGTGGAAATTGGAAACGCTCGACATTTCCCCTGGATGGAGTTACAGGAAATCGAGATTCTGGCGTCATCATCAACAGTCAGGATGTGGCCGACCTCGTGATGACGAGAATGTTGTGGGATGAGAATGAAAGTCAACGTCACATCATCAATCTCGATGATGCACCCGCATCGATGGGTCGCCCGACTGGGTGGGTTCGGCCCACTGCTTCAACCGAATTTGGACCGGCAGAACCGATGCCTCTAATCTACGATGGACCCTTCGGGGTTGTATTGCTCACCTGTCCTGACGATTGTATCCAATCACTTGTTTGGATGATTGATCACGCCCATGAAACGTTGGATATTTCCGTGCAATACTTCGATTTGGGCTGGCATTGGGGGTATGGTGACAATCCACTGATTGAAGCTGTGGAACGTGCAGCCAATCGCAGTGTCACCGTCCGTCTTCTCATCAATGGATATTACATGGATGACGGCATTCAAGAGACGGTCAACCACTTCAACCACCGATTGAACATGACCGACGGTTTGGATGTGGAAGCACGCGTCATGGCGCCTTCTGCCGAAATCACGAAATTACATGACAAGGGCATGATTGTCGATGGGGAATGGAGCCTATTCAGCAGCATCAATTGGGGCAGCAACAGCGCGCTTCGAAACCGTGAGATGGGCATTGCAATCGAGCATGTCGCATTGGCTGAACATCAAACATTCATCTTTGAGGAAGACTGGAATCGATTGGATTCGATAACAGATACTGATGGCGACGGAATGCCGGATTATTGGGAGATTGAAAACGGACTGAACCGATCTTGGTCAGCCGTACCCGGCACCACGAATTCCGAGCAGAATCTCGACCCCGATGGCGATGGTTTGGCCAATCTGCAGGAATACCTGTATTGGGGCAATGCGCAGAATCCCGATACCGATGGAGATTGCATCCATGATGGAGATGAAGTCATGTGGGCCTGGGACCAATCTCTGGAAGCGACGCTCGCTGTGCAAACCGCAGATGCGAATCTGGATGGAATCCCCGACAATGAGACGGTGCCCTGCACGAATCCAGAGGATGAGGTTTCAGATTCGACCGACGATTCAAACACCACCGATGATGGAGAGGATGAAGCAGGCCCATTCCGCGAAGATGCGATGGATAGCACCTCGGCCAAGATATTGTTTGCATTGGTCGTCATCGCTGCAATCAGTCTACTCGGTGCGTTGGGTGTCATGTTGTTCAACAGCAGAAGTGAAGCGGCTGGAAAGGTGTTGGTCGACGATGTCGGCGATATCAGCGGTGAGATCTGGGGTGAAGAAGAAACAGAAGCACCGACGGGTTCAGTCATTCTGGAGGGAACCAGTGTCGGTCCGAATGCGAGCAGTGAGGCTCGAGATGTCGCGGTCGGCCGCGATGATGGAGTCTTTGGTGCGCCGAAATTGGATGGGTATGAATTCCCCGGATGGTCACCTCAACAGGTGCAGGAAGCACTCGATTCGGGGTTGACGCTGGAGGAACTTCGTGAAAAATACGAGGCAGACGAGTAACGAAGGATTCATTGGCACCCGAGTACTGCTCAACCTCGATGACACGCGATTCAATCCCCACCCTCGACCTTCGCGAGTATGCCGAAGGTGATGCAGCCAGTCGAGAGGCCTTTGTGCAGAAAATGGGTGAAGCGTTCGAAGACATCGGCTTCTTTGCACTCACTGGCCATGGGATTCCACTCGATGATATCACTCGCGCCTATGATGTCAGTGAGACATTCTTCAACATGGATGATTCAACCAAGATGCGTTGGAATCAGGATGGAAATCAGAGAGGATATGTGCCCTTTGGTATCGAGCACGCCAAGGACAACCCCGCACCGGATCTCAAGGAATTCTGGCAGACTGGACGTACACTTCCCGATGGGCATGCGCTGAAGTCAGAATATCCAACCAACATCTGGCCCACTGGAGATTGCCCCGAATTCGGACCGGCCGTCGACGGCCTCTACATTCAGATGGAAGCACTCAGCCGGACCCTCTTAGAAATCTGTTCGCAATATCTGGGGATGGGGGCCGAGTGGTTGCCTGACATGGCGATTGATGGCAACACCATCCTCCGTATCCTGCATTATCCTGCTCTTGGAGAGGATGTGCTTGAAGGTGCAGTTCGAAGTGCTCAGCATGAAGACATCAATTTCATCACGTTGCTCGTTGGAGCCAGTGCGGATGGTTTGGAAGTCATGGACCACGATGGTGGATGGATTGCTGTGGAAGGCAATCATGAGCACATCATCGTCGATTCTGGAGACATGCTACAGAATCTGACCAACGGCCTGTTCAAGGCGGTCACACATCGTGTCATCAACCCACCCGATGCAACCAGCGACCGATATTCGATGCCGATGTTCACTCATCCACGCGATGATGTGGATCTGACGCCGCGACCTGAATTCGTCGCGCGCTCGGGAGGCGTGGCTCTCTACCCCAGCATCAGTGCAGGGGGATACCTCCGCCAACGCCTCATTGAAATCGGACTGATCGAGGATGACTGACATTCAGACATTCGTGAACGGTGTCGTCGATGGCAAACTCAGTGATGCTGAGGTCGAAGAATGGATGCGTGACGTCTACGACAATGGACTCTCTGTGGAGGGTACAGTGGAACTGACCCATGCCATGCTGCACTCAGGTGCAGTATTGGAATGGCCAAATGAATGGGCGCATCTGGTCGTCGACAAACACAGCACGGGAGGGATTGGAGACAAGGTCAGTCTGGTGCTTGCACCCGCACTGGCCGCGTGTGGATTGAAGTGCCCGATGATTGCGGGTCGTGGATTGGCACACACGGGAGGCACTCTCGACAAATTGGAGGCACTGGAAGGCTATGATGTATCCATATCGCCCGAAAAAGCACACGAAATGATGCGTGATATAGGGTGCATGATGGGTGGACAGACGGGGGAAATCGCACCCGCAGACAAGCGGATGTATGCGATTCGAGATGTCACTGGACTCATCTCTTCAGTTCCCCTGATTACTGGATCGATTCTATCCAAGAAAGCGGCTGAGGGCCTCGCAGCTCTGGTGATGGACATCAAAGTCGGTCGAGCCGCTTTCATGTCAACAGTTGATGAAGCGCGCATGCTGGCCGAATCGACTGGCCGATTAAACTCGTCCCTGGCTCGGTTGGCTTCGGGTAGTAAAATTGTGTCTCCTCATGATGATGCGGCCGGTTTGGCTGTTTCAACGAAGTTCGACGCTCAAATTGCTAGGAATAAGAGTGTTCAAAATAACCTGAGCAGTGCCCTGTCCTACAGTCAAACGCAGGACGGCTTCTTAAATAAAGTAAGCAAGGCATTGGACCGGATGAGTGAACTGGCCACCCTGGCTTTGGATTCCACTAAATCGAGCAGCGATAAGGCCAATTATGAAACCGAGTTCACCGATCTGAAGGCCTACATTAGTGATATTGGTGGGAAAGACTTCAACGGAGTGAACCTGTTTGACGGTGTGGCCTTGGCCGTGACCAAGGACAGCGATGTCAGTACCTGGAGTTTGAACGCCAGCAAACTGAATGGTTCAGATGTTCAGACTGTTGTCGGCTTTGCGGGACAGGCGAGTGCATTCGCTGCAACGACAGCGAACGCGGTTGCGACGCTCAAGACAGCCATTGAGGCAGTAGCGACACATCGTGCGAAGGTGGGTGCGAATATCCAGCGTCTACAGTTCACCCAGGAGCAGGTTGGTATTCTCAATGAGAACCTGTCTGCG
>CAXEUI010000060.1:0-6361 GCA_963999335.1 uncultured Candidatus Poseidoniales archaeon | reverse complement strand
CTTGCCGTAACACACTCCATGCTTGAGCGTCGACAGGACCTGAGGAGACATCGAGATGTAATCGAAGTGAAGCATTCTCAATCGTCGTGTTCGTTGGGAATCCCTCGGAATCGAGATCCAGACCCAACAATCCGATGCGAGTCTCCCCTTGACCATCTGTCCAACCTACTTCGAATCGAGAAAGGGAGTCTCTGGTCGAGGTTGCATTTCCACTATCCAGAGTCGTATCCATTCCGATTGAATATGTGACTGTCCAAGTTCCGTCCCCGTTATCGGTCAGAGAACTATTGATGTGTTGTGGCGAGGTTGCTTCGTCGAGAATCTGTGACGGTGGGAATAGTCCCGCGAGAATCTGCAGAAGGAGCAATCCAACGAGTAGGGCTGCCCCACCACTGGACCGGGTTCCCACTCGCATGGAGTGGCGACAGAACTCATGGGACTTGAATAACGCGCCAAACCGTCCGCCTATGGCGGACGGTCAAATCCTGTCGATTCGGTTTATTCGGTCCACTCTGCCCAGTCATCCATGCCGGGGTCTCGATACCACCAGACACCATCGTCGTCCTGCCACCATTCAGTGCCGTCCTCATCGACGCGATAGTTGGGGTCATCTTCCAGATTTTGATCGACTTGTGATTCGGCTTCAGAATAGGATTGAGTGGCCGGTGCAGCTGCTGGCAAATCCTCATATTCATCATCATCAAACAAGTCATCATCATACTCATCGTCGCTATCTCCACGGCGCATGAGAATGATGACCACAGCGAGGACACCCGTCAACAGAGTTGCAAGGAATGCCATGCCAATCCACGACCAGGGTGCATTGGATTCAAAGAAGCCGGCAATGGTGCTATCAACGGAAATTTGGACTTGGTCGCAAACCGCTCCTGAACAGACCGTGATTGTGTTCATGCCCTCATTCAACATGTAAACCTCAGCAGTATTATCATCGAGAATCGTCCATCGATTCAAACTATCCAGATCCTCATCAATGAAGATGTCGCTGAGAGATATGGGGACCACATTCCCAAACTGATCGAATCCTGTGACGTTCAGTGTCACCATCTCTTGTTGTTCAACATTCAGAACGCTCCCTGACCCGCCTGATGAACTGGCAATCGAAGTGAGACTGAAGAGACTCGAGTAATCAACGGACACATTCCAAGTGCCCGAACATGTACCACAACTTCCTGCACTGTAGGTCAATTCGTAGACTTGGTTCGTTGTTCCGGTGAATCGGTAGTTCCCTGCATTGAGGAGGACGGGTTCGACATCGAACAGATAATCCTCTTTCACGAACCCACTGACACTATCGCTACCCCATGTGATTGATGTGATTTGATACTGATTGCCATCGGCATCGGCAACCCAGATTTCCACCAGCGGGAAATCACCTGCAGTGATGTGAGTCGAGGTCTGTACGACGATGTCGCCGGACTCATCGAAGGTTGAGTGGGCCTTATGCCAAACGTTTGCCACTTGTCCAACGGTCACGTTTACAGACGACATGGATTGGACATTGTTGGTTCCAACGGCACAGATTGTGTATCGGCCCACGGTGGTCGCATCCCACACGTAATTGGAATCCCGCATCGCGAGTGTAATCTCGGTCCATCCTGCGATCGTCGTAGAGCAGGTCTGTGGAGCGAATTCTGTGGTGGAATCCCATTCAAGCCATTGCAGAGACTCCTCCGGGAGGTCGTTGCCATGCACATCTCGAGCATCCGGCATCAAATCATGCGTCTGGTCCGCAGTGATTGTGTCATCCTCGGCTGTTGTGATGGAGTTGAGTTGACCCGGCATGACGGTGAAGGTTACGTCACTGTATACGGACTGCTCACCAATCACTGGCACGCTGAACACATAGAGGACATTGACGGTCCAATCACCAACGAGAACCGCTTCGAACACAGCGGTTGTACCGTAGTCCTCAAGCCAACTCTCTCCGCCGGATGGCAGACCCGTGGTGTCCATGGACCAAGAAGCAGAAACACTCCACTCGTTTCCATCTGCATCTGAGGTGAAGGCTGAGATGGTGGCAGAGTCTTGTCCACTCACCAAGACAAGGTTTTGAGCGCGAGCTTCGATGGTGACAGGGATACCATGGTTAACGGCCATCGGAATGACCACATTGATGCCCTCAATACTGGCCTTGACCCAAGAGGAACCCTGATCAGCGGCATCCCATGTGGTCGGTGAACCCGCATTGACGACACCATTCAGCCAAGTCCATCCACTGATGGGCAAAACAACGGTTTCACGATTGCCCTGAACATCGATTCGGACAACATTCAATGTCACCAACTCATCAGATGTCATCGAGATACTATCCAGTGTAGGTGAACTTGTGACAATGATGGTATTGGAGGGACCCACCGCTGTGACTTCAACGTCAGCGATGTCACCATAGGTGACATCGATTGAACGTTCACTGTGAATGCCGAGGTCACTGTCAACCCACACAGTCCAAGTTCCAATCTGATTGCCAGTGAAGGCACCCGTCGCGTTGTCCATCGCTCCATTCGCTACACCCCATGTCAGCGTTCCTGATGAACTGCGAACTTTCTGGTTGCCCTTCTGATCATAGACCTCAATATCCAGAGAGGTCGTATTTCCAGCCTCAATCATACTGTCTCCAGTGATGATGAAGTATGACGGTACACCTGAATTGACGGTGATTTCAATCGATACGCTCTGTGAACCCCAAGAGACGTTCATCCACTGTGTTCCTGTGGCCCATGGCATCCAACTGACCCCACCGGTTGGAGTGGTGACAGAATAATCCATGCTTCCAGGATTGTAGATCACCCCTTGTGAGAAGGTTCCATTGGTAATGGTCAACGTGATGATTTCACCGGGTACGACGTTGGCATTTGCATCGATGACCTCGAGCATGGTCATGTTGAATACTTCGTCCGCTGTGAGCGAAATGAACAGTGGGACGACGACGAGGATTGTCGGAACGCCTGCAGTGACTGTGAGATTGAGAATTTCAACGACTTGACCGTATGATGCAGTGATGCTCACGATTCCAGTGTGATCGGGTGTGAAAAATCCACTTGCGTCAATGGTTCCATCCGAGCATGACCAGATGACATCCCCAGCAAGCGTGTTGCTGCCTGAATCCAGCAATGAACCGGAAAATTGGACGCTGGTGTCAGCATCTGTGGTTGTCGGCCCGGTCAGACTGATTGAATCCACGAGTGTGTAGTTGTAGTGCAGCATTGGCTTGCTAGAGGAAGGTGATTCACTGGTCTTGACGTCAATCAGCATGTGACCTGCGTTCGCTACACCCATGATGACGATGGATACCGTACCGTTCATGGTCGTCATCGCGCCGCTGACATCGAAGTACAGCCAACCACCGACGAAGTTGCTCATTACACGGACGGTGTCCAGAGGTGTTGCAATGTAATCCGTACCCGGTTGCAAGCCATATGCAGACCAGTTGACCCCGGTTGCAGCTGAATTCCAAGTGGCGCCACTCTCCTCATAATTCGGATTGATTAGCGCGTACGCGGTCAAGTCCAGATAATTTGCAGCACCAAATGCGCTGATGCCATCAGAATAGATGGACAATTGTGCAGAATGTGTGTTGACGGGCAACTGACCCAGTGGATCCATCTGCCCCATGTCGATTTGATACAATCCGTAACAACGGTTTGTCGCCAATTGTTCACAGCCCGTTCCAATGTGCAGTGTGTCGTCTGCACCGTGAGCGGCATCAACATCACCTTCACTCATGTAGGTGTCCCAAATCGGGACATGACCTAGGGCTTCGACATCAGAACCCTCTTGGATTTCGATGCTGTATACGTGATTTCCCTCAAATGTGATGGAGGGGTCGCCGATTCCGAATGTCCACGGAACGGATCTTGGACCGGGAACTGAACTGTTGAGAGCCTGGACGGACCATGTGTAAATCTCACCCGTTGCCAAATCGAAGTCGGGCGTCCAGTGAGAAGCTGTGGGCGAAGTGCCGAGGCTGAATCCAGAATTGCTGTTGGAATCCCACGACTTGTAGGTCTGGGTGCCACTTGCATTGGAGAGAAGCAACACGTATCCAGTCGCATCCGCCAGCGTATCCCATACCAGGATGGGGCGTGGTTCGATGCCCAAGGTGTATTGGCCAACACTGTACACGACTTCCAATTGCTCTGGTGAGATGAGTGTCACCTGTGCTGGAGATGAAGCATTGTTTGGATTGTCCACATATTCGATCTCAAGTTTAGGAGCAAGTTGGGATGAGCCGTCGGCTGAATTGAAGAAGACAGTTCCAGCCCAATTGGTCTGCAATGCCATATTCATCACACCGTTTCCAGCCCACGCGCTGCGTGCAATACCGGTGACATCCCATTCGTACCAGACACCCGAAGCGGTGCTAATCGATGTCATCGAGGAAGATGCGGTCGAGTTGCACTGTGTGTTTGGATTGTAACTGTTCCAAGTGACCGTCGATTCAGTGAAGCCATTGCAATCGTGAATCGCAATGCTGTGGGCACCTGTACCGTAGACACTGGCGACATACATCGACAGTGTGACCGCAGTGGGTAACATCGTGGCAGGATAGGGATATTCGGCCAAATCGATGGAAACCAAGCCAACAGCGACGTGCGCAGTGTCTGCCGGGTCCAGCCCGACGGCAATTGATGCCGAGGCTCCGTAATTCGTTGTTTGTCCAAACGTATTGGATGTCACATACGAGTCGGGCATACTCGGCAACAATCCGGTATCGACGAACGCAGCACCACGCTGCATCGTCACCGAGTAATTACCAGCACCATCATCGCTACCTTGCTCATCGGGAACACGGACTTGGAATGGGGCAGACCAATTGCTGTAAACGCCGTCTTGAACAGCACGAATTCGCAGATGGTTCCAATGATCACCCTGAGTATCACTCGCAGGTGTGTTCATTGTCAAATTGGTCAAATCAAAGGTGTTGTTGTCCCATGTTGTTGAATCACTTGAATCGTAAATCCAAGTACCACTTGTGAATCGATTATTGGTCGCATATTGAATCTGCCAAGCATCAATCGTGCTGGCGGATGGGTGCGTCCAAGATGTTGGAAGAGGATCCAGCGGCATGGGTCTCAATGCACTCGTGTCCCAAGCTGTCATGGGGCTGTTTGCAATCAACGAAGAATCCCACGAGGGGGCAGATGTCACCGATTGCGCGCCTGCACGATAGGTGATGTTGAGCACAGGTCTACAGCATTCTGAGCCAAAACCTGTCGCATGCTCTTGATAGAACGAGTGACGCGCGTAGAGATTGGGGTCTTCTGAAGCAAACAATAGATTCAGCATATCTGAACCGCTGCTGCGCGCATACTGCATGAGTGATGTGACATTCCACGAATACCAGCCAGTGCTGCTGACATCGGTTGTACTGATGGGCATATCTGCATCGTTCACGCCATTCGCACCGGAGGTTTGCCATGAGTTGTTGGTTGCACAAGAATTCCAAGTGACAGTTCCTTCGGCCCAGTTGCAGTGCACATTGGAGACTGAAATTCCTGTGTTGTAGCTGCTGGAACCACCGGCTCGGTACATCTCGACATGGGCTTCGATGACCTGCCATGGATTGTTGTCCAAAATCGGTACATTGGATACATCGAACCGCAGGAGTGAACGAGATTCGTGTCCTGCATTCGTGCAAGCGGGGCCACCGCTGGAGGCACCGATGTTCAAGCTGTTAGCCGTGTTGCCGTAAGCCGTAGTGGGATTGCAGGAATCAAGGTATGCGCCTTGGGCAACATCGTAAATGTTGGTTGTGGAGTAAGCGTTCCCATTCATCAATTCAACCCAGTAATCTGTGCTGTTCACCGCACCACCGATGTCATTGGGGACAACGAAATCCTCGACCGCGGAACGTGGACCCAACATGTGATCTTGTATCGGCTGAATCAGCCAAGAATATCGTTCATCTTGATCCATGATTTGGGTTGGATCGTTCATTGTCAGGTTGGACATATCAAAATTACAGGTGGTGCAGATTCGACTGTCAAAGACTTCCACGCCACCCCATGGTCCATCATTCGCGTCGTAAACGAAGAGTCGCCAATCCGTGACACTGGATGCAGCCGGGTGGCTCCATGATGCTGTGGGGTTGTCGTCGGCTAACATTGAAGGGAAATCCCAGAGAACATCGCCATTTGCGGGAGAAAGAATGGTTGCTGCCTGTGAGGGTGGCGTTCCTGTTCCACTGCTCCATTTGAGTTGGATTTCGGGCTCGTTTGCATCGAACTGGGTCTCGGTACTGGCCAGAACAATCTGATCGCTTGAGTATTGTTCTACACTCAACATCAGACCGACGCTGTCATCACCTCGTGCAATCGCTGCTTGAACAATCTCGGTGATG
>CAXEUI010000059.1:0-6489 GCA_963999335.1 uncultured Candidatus Poseidoniales archaeon | reverse complement strand
CCGACCTCTATCGCTTGACATCAGACCAATTACAGGGATTGGAACGCATGGCGGAGAAATCTGCAACCAATGTCATGAATCAGTTGGATGAGACCCGGAATCTTGCTTTGGACACCTTCCTTTCCGCACTTGGCTTGCCAGGAATCGGCCCCGAATTGGCCACCGCCTTTGCAGGTGAGATTTGCACGATGGATGCACTTCTCACGTTGACTGAAGATGACTTGGAACGTCTGGTCGCCATCGAAGGTGTTGGGGAGACGGTTGTACAGTCATTGATGACTGGTATCAGAGATCGTTCCCAGATGTTGGAAGATTTCAGTCAGATTCTGACCATCACAGACGTCTCCAGAACCGAAGTTCCATCCGGCCCTCTTGTGGGCCTTTCATTCTGCATCACAGGCACGCTCAGCCGTCCTCGAAAAGAAATCGCGTTGAAGATCAAGGCGGCTGGTGGCAAGGTCGTTTCCACGGTGTCCGGAAAATTGGATTTCCTCGTCGCGGGTGAGAATGCCGGCTCCAAATTGGAGAAGGCCACAAGATTGGGTGTGAAGGTACTCAGCGAAGCCGATTGGGAAGCGATGCTTCAGCCGTAGAGCATCGCATTGGTTCCATCGTCATCCTGTTCTTCACCTGCGGCTCCGAGTTGATGTTCCATCATCGCCTTGATCTGTGTCTCGATTCGAATCGCTTCTTCCAACAACGGTTCCGTATCGAGTTCAATCGCTGGGAGTAACTTGTTCAATTTCTCAATCACACGAGCCGCTGCTCTCGCATCGGGAATGCCCCCCGCCGCTTCGGCCATGATGCACATCATGTTCAGTTTTCGACGGCGACCTTCACCCAACAGAACCCCACTCATACCCGCAATCATTCCCGCTTCAAGCAAAGGAATATCCAACTCCTTGAGTTGTTCAATGGCCCAATCGGTTGCGCCGATTCCGAGCAATGTCTCATTGGTATCGTCCGAATCCATCACCTCGTGTCCACTTTCTTGCTGATGGCTGAATGAATCGATCAGAACGCCAGCTTGGAACCCTTTCTCGTGACTGTAATTGAGCAATGCCTCAGAGAGAGGCAAACACATCTTGGGTGGAATCGGCGCTTCAGAGACGAGAACGACGACGCTGTCACATTGTTCCATGTCGCACACGGGCTTTCCAGCGTACATGCGAACTGGTGGCATGGGTTTGCCTTCGTGAATCAGTGCCACCGGGGGTAGACGTGCATCGACAACACCACCGATGAATTTGAGTTCAAGTCGCTCGATGAGATAATGTGCAACGATGCTGCTCACGTGACTGACGCCTGGGAAACAAGAGACAACGAGCGCCCCTTCGGCAATTGCGTCATCTGAGGCTTTGACCCGTGGCAACTCTCCCATGGACCACGCCCGTCCATCGGTGGTGTTAATGCTTGGGCAGAGCAGAGCAGTTCCACGGAGCCGTTGGGGGGTGCGAAATCATGCCGATGAAACAATGGTCATCCGACAAACGAGGACACCAACTCTCACCCTCGTCATGGAACAATTTCGCCTCTTGTCCCCGTAAATTCTGGCTTTCAAGACAACGTTTACCTCGCAAGGCGGGCATGGCCAGCACCATTGGTACAGCTGTACACAATAGCGTTGAGGATTTGTGCAATATCGACTTATCCAGTCGAGATGGAGATGAAATCGGTTGGTTGCCACCTACGGCCAATGCAATCCTAGAGAAACAATGGGAACAGGAGAAAGAGATCTTCCTGAATACACCCCGCCATCCTCGATGGAAGCAGGAAGAATTCCCACGCGCGCGAAAGTTACTGATTGGTTCACTGAACATACTCTTCGCCAAAGCCCGTACAGGCAAAATCGCCTTATCAGAGGTTTCCATTGACATGTGGCGGAACATCCAGGAGATGATTCTCGCCGCAGAGGGTACGTTGCGAACATCGTGTGGTCGTCTGATGGGTCGACTGGATCTGCTCGTCTCAGATTATGACGATGAAGGCAACGTCGTTGGTTGGATTGTTGCTGATCTGAAGACCGGCAAACCACCGGACGGCGAGTTGTATGAAACCGTGAGCCGCCAACTTCGCTTCTATCGTGACATTCTTTGCGAGAACAACCCGGATCATCCTCCTGTGCGTGCAGAAGGATGGTATTCGAATGGTTCTGTTGTTTTCGAAGCGGAGGGCCCCAGTGTATTGCCTGAAGCCTTTGAGGCATGGGAAGCGAGCAAGATTACCAGTACACCCATGGAAGCACAACCGAATCATGAGGCGTGCGCATTCTGCGAATGGAAGGCTTGGTGCCCAGCATGGTTGTGGGCCCAAGCTCAGGGTGAGATGAAACCCAGTGGGATTTTCCGAGACATGGTCGCCGTTCTTGAGAAAGTGGAAGTAAAAAATGGCATTTGTCTCGTTGAACGCATGGCTCCAGTCAATGAATCGGGTGAACTGGCGTCAACCGGGCAACGTGCGGGTGCGGTATTCGCCGGTCAGGCCCTCGAACGATTGCAAGCCCTGATCGAGGAAGGACATACAGGCCCGGTGTTCCTTGGTGGTGTTCGCTTGGACGGTGAGACTTGGAAACTTGGAGATTGGTGCGATGTCCTCCCTTGGTCTCCGTTGCTTGAAGGTCGTCAGATCGAATAGACACATCGTCCATCGTGGCATTGAATAGCCCATACCCTTCTTCGGCAGCATGGAGGGAGGCAAGTCCGGCAAGCGTCGCCGCGGTCCCCCCAAATCTAAACGCGAACGTTCTCCACCCTCTAGAGCCCCTCCCGAAGAAGAAAGCGAAGGCGGCGAATGGTACGATGATGTGGTTGATGAAACCCAACCCAGTGGAGGCGGCTTCGGTGGATTTTCGGTCAAACGACCCCAGATGTCGAGCACGGATCAGGTCGAAGGGCAACATTTGGAACGTTACTTCGAAAAGCAGTATCATGGGAAATCCGAGGAAAAGAGTGAGAGCATTGAGGATGATTGGGATCACATCGAATCTGATTTCAGCATTGCCACACTGCTGAACGGATACAGAACGATTCTTCTTGGCCTGCAATCATTCATGGTCGCCCTTCCGATGATCTTGGTATCAGTTGCATTGGTTTGGGGCGGTCGTGGAATGCTCGATAGCATGGGGGATTCAACCGGCGCATTGCTGAACATCGTCATGACTTTCTTGGCAATCTGTTTGACAACGATTGCCCTGATTCAGGTTGTTGTATCCGCAGTGAATCAATCACTGCGAGAGCGGGAGATTGCCGTCGATGGTGCAGATATCCCCTTACTGGGTTGGATGGACTCTCTGCGATTGTCCACCCACATATTCACAGAGGTGATTCTGACGTTCATGTTGGTCTGGTCCATTGAGGTTCTTGGTCTCTATATGCTTGCAGGAGCCATGCCCGATTTGTCCATGCCATCCATCGATCCGGACAACCTTTCGGCAGGGACTGTGTTCTACATCTTGGGCGCAGCCGGTTCCTTCTTCGTCATCCTCGGCATCATACCCTATTCCATTGAAGCAACGATCAAGCGCTCTTGATTCAGTCGCTTCGTTCTGATTGTAGTGCATCGATGGCTTCGGCTTCAAGTGGACCCGATGATGAACCCAGCCAGTTGAGATAATTTCCATCCGTTCTCTCAATCTCGGCAATCGTTCTGCCGCGATTCCTTCCACGTCCGATGACAATTCCCGTGTGGGTGATTCGCAGCCATCCGTGACTGCCATTCACCGGCTCCAGATCCTCGATATCCGGTCCAAGACGTTCGGTGGTTCTGTCCGAACGATTCGGGCCACTTGCCCAATTTGGAATCTCTCCGACCGCGCGACGAAAGTGTTGTGGGTGCGCCGCCATCATCTTGTGAAGCAACAGCAGCGTTGCAGCAGCATCTGCGCCTGCAGTGTGTGCTCTTTCCAGTGAGATGCCAAATCGCTCACAGAGAGCTCCCAAGTTGTGGCTGGGTGGAACTTTGAGTTTACGTGCGATTTTGAGGGTATCTAGAATCGCCAATGGTTTGGGCATGGGCTGTCCTGCACGAAGAAACTCTGAGCGAAGGAATGGCCAATCAAATCGCTCTACATTGTGGCCAACAATCACAGCACCCTCCATGGCTTCAGAGATTTCTGCGATATATTCCCTGAATGGGGGGACATCTTTGACATCGCTATCATGGATTCCATGAATCCGAGTGGTTTCCATTGGGATTCGCATTTGTGGATTGACCAACTCCTCGAGATGCATTGAACTCCCATCCGTATCACATCCAATCAGAGCATATTGCACGATTCGGTGTTGCTTGGGGCTGAAACCAGTGGTCTCTAAATCGAATCCGAGTACACGATACCCGACCAGAGGATCTGCCGCCATGGAACCGAATGGAATCGCGACGTCGCTTGAACCCTCTCATTCGATCATTGCAATCGGACTTCGTAGAAGTCCCGAAAACGAGCGATTTCAAAGGACAATGAATCGCCACTTTTCTAAAGGAGGAGGCGTGGTCGGCGGAACATGCTCAACTCAGGGACGATTCCGATTGCTTCGCGTCGCCCTCTGACTCTACTCGTCATTGTGACCATGCTCTTGCCGATGCTTGCAGGATGCACTGGTCTTGGCGGCCCCCCTGAACCCAATGCCAGAGTCGAAGCCGACCGTACCAGTATCAACGCTGGAGAATCGGTCAATTTCGATGCCCGTGCATCCACCTCCCCCGAGAGTACAATCATCATCGGATATAGTTGGGATTTCGGTGATGGCTCAAAAGCCGAGACCGTTCAAGGCTACACGAGTCACATCTTTGCTGAAGCGGGCCTCTACGAGATTAGCGTCACAGTTGTCAACGATCTTGATGGAGATGATACAGCCACTACGTTGCTCACTGTCAATGGATTCCCAAAGATCTCGCTCTCCATGCCGACCGCGATTCGCACCGGCGACATCGTCACATTGGACGCCTCAGCCTCATCGGACCCTGAGAACGGTGAATTGACCACGGTGTGGGATTTGGATTGGAACGTGGATAGCGACAATGACGGCGATGCCACCAACGACAATGATGCGATGGGCGCCATCCATCGATTCACCCCCTATGAGAGTGGGAATTACACGGGTTCGGTGACCGTCACCGATGAATCTGAAGCAAGCGCGACACGAATGTGGAATCTCACGGTTCTTCCAAGAACATACCAGGTCATCTGGGAAGTGAAGACAGTCACTTACGATTGGGATGGATATCTGGAGCAAGGGCACATCCACACCATCACCCATATGCCGAGTGAAGAAGGCCGCATCATGTCGTTCAATGCGACGTTGACACTGGCCATGGACATCCTCCCAACCATGCTGCCTCAGGACAATTTCTCCCTCACCGTCGATGTCCTTGATGATGGTTGGACACAGACGGTCCGGACCGAACAAGGCAACGTCACGCACAATGCCTCTGCTTCGATGGAATATCTCAACCTCAATCCGAGTTCAGAGAACGCCCACAATCTCACTGCGGATTCTTTGGAAGAGCTGATTGAGATGCTCAACTCACAATCGGGTGCTGGATTTGGTCAGGGTGATTGGAAGTGGCTCATCGAGGCAGAGGATGCTGATCCCGACTTCCCCATCGACGAAGTCGACCCGGATGGAGGCAATGAGTGGGAACTCGTCGTTGAATTCACATTCCTCGTCCCCCGCATCAGCGAAGTGGGCGTCTAATCGAGTTCTCACCCATGGGAAGCGATTTGAACCCGAGTCGTCTCGACAGGGTTGATGGTAACCTCGATTGACATCAAGAAGGTCTCAAGTCGAGGCAAGGTTGTCATGGATCTGGATGTATGGATGGACGACCCCAACGATATTGATTTCTCACCCCGCATCGCCCTTGTCGGCAATTCGATCGAGTTGCGTGAACCGACTCATGAGGGTGTATTGGCCAGTATCGAGTTGGATGACGATGCCCTGCAATTGGCGGAGAGAGACCGTGTGGTCGAAGCCCGCATCAAATTCAGTGTACATGGGATGCATGGCACATTGACACACAAGACCCAAAACCCTCGAACGGGCCCGAAATCGAAGAAACTTGCGGCGCCACGCTGGAAGGTCATGCTGCCACTACAGTGAGCGATTCTAGATGGGCCCCCCGGGGCCCCCCATATCTTTCTTCATATACCCCCGCGGACACATAGATAACATGGCCAAAGGAACACAGAAGGCAGCAAGGCTTCGCCGCCTGCGAGAAGAGATACTCAATTTCGTGAGCATCAATCCCGGTTGTACAGCTTCGCAGATCGTTGCATGGTTGTCAATCGATTTACGAATGAAGAATCACGGGCTCACACCCCGAAAAGTTGGATTCTTCATCCCGCGTTATTGCAAAGAATTGGTTTGGAAACAGGATTCCATGACAGGCAAGCGAGTTTACACCAACAAGGTGTGAACCGTTCTGGTTAAGTCAAGGTGCCCGATGGGCCGCTCGCTGGACCCATAGTGTAGCCTGGATATCACTGGGGCTTGC
>CAXEUI010000058.1:0-6594 GCA_963999335.1 uncultured Candidatus Poseidoniales archaeon | reverse complement strand
ACCTCCGAACTGGGCAACTGGGGTTGGATTATGATGGGCGCTGAATGGGGCGGCGGACGTGAGACTGCGATGCTCGCCGGCGGTTCCGCCGGAGTTCCACCGTGGTGGATGGCCTTCGTTTCCATGTCGATGTCGGTCTTCTTCCTGTTCGTTCAATATCCACTGATGTATCGTTTCTATCACACTGAGGATGACGATATCTTGAGCGAATCTCAACTGAAACGCCTGATTCAACAGGCCATTCAGAAAGTCGAGAAAAAGATGCGATTGGAAGTGGATTGGGATGCCTGGAAGATGCAGGAGCGTGACATCAGCATCGATGTTCTGGTTCCTTATCGAACCACCATGGAAACCCACGTCGATGTTCAGGAGATTCGTGGCGCCATGGTCACACTTGTTCTCAACGAATTCAAGGCGTTTGGAGTCATGAAACCACTCCACTTGCAATCCAAGGCTGTGGACAGCCGTCAGGGCATCTTTGAGACGCTTGAACATGGGTTGGACGTTCAAGTCGAGGCCCAAGGCGAGCGGGCTGAGTTGGTCGATGATTATTCCAAGTTCTTTGAGAACGTGGGGATGCTTGCTGGTGTTGAAGACAGGGCCATCAAAGTGGTCAAGGAGTGGTTCAAGACCCAGCGCCTCATCGATCGTGGTTCCAAGGTCTATTCAGACGACTCCGCACTGTACATCCGAGTCATCTACAAGCCAAATCTTCGTTTTGCGTTTTTCCGCTTCAAGCGTTCTTACGCAGAAGTGGAAGCCGATATTGAGAATCATATGCGACGTACCATGAAGGATTATCTCGAGGATCGACGTCTGGTCGTCAGTGCTCGAAACGAAGTTCAGACCTTGTCAGATCGATCTGCAGCTGGCCGTGTTGAAATGGGTGGCGAGGAAGGCAAGCATCAGGCATTGGTTGCCAGACAGGAAGGCATCGTCGGCACGCTTCTGCAGAATCAGGTGATGGGCGACGTGTTGTCGACCGTCGAATTCGTGGCCCAAGAAAAGCGTGATTTCATCAATCGCTGGGGATTCTGGGGATTGATCGTATTCGTCTGGATTCCCTTCATGGCATCGGGTGTTCTTGTCGGCGCCATGCTCGGTCTACTCAGTCGGATGAAATTCACCTATGTTCTGGTCGCCTGTTCAATCGGTGGGTTTGCCGCATCTGTGACTTGGGCCTATACCGCTCGTGGCATCATCGAAGTGATGGAAAGATACCATGCTGAGGCCCTAATTCCTTGGCTGATCGCTGTCGTCATCCTCTTCGCCGTATTCCACCTGAGAACAAGCAAGAAACGCCGTCGAGAGGCCCTGTTCAAGGAGACCATCCAGTTCTTTGGTGGCACCCCCGAAAAAGAAGCATGATTCAGGTTCACCCTGCATAGCAGGGTGAAATTCCTATACCCCTCCGATATCAGGACGGTACGTGAAAACATGACATTGGTCGACATCACTGATCTCAAACGATACTACAAAATGGCCTCTGGAACCGTCAAGGCTCTCGATGGAATCAATCTGAAGATTGAGGAAGGCGAGAGGATTCTCTTACTCGGTCCATCCGGTTCAGGGAAGACGACGTTGTTGAATTGCCTTGCAGCGCTCGACAATCCGACCGACGGTGATTACGACTTCAATGGACAGGAGGTGCCAAGAGGACACGCAGAGAAGATGACGACGTTCCGTCGAGAGAACATCGGTTACGTATTCCAGTTCTTCAATCTCCTACAGGATCTGACCGTGCTTGAGAATATCCTCCTCATCCAGGAACTGTCGGATGGACGGGATGAGGCCAGAGCCCGTGAGTTGCTCGCCTTGGTTGGCCTAGAACCAGAGGTGAATCGATTCCCAGCCGAGATTAGTGGGGGGCAGCAGCAGAGGGTTGCAATCGCTCGCAGTCTGGCCAAACGGCCCAACCTGTTGCTCGGTGACGAATTGACAGGCAACTTGGATTCCGCCACATCTACCAAAGTCATGGAGGTGTTGGTGAGTGCTTGCGAGGCTGAGAAAATCACCACAGTCATGGTCACTCACGACGAGTCTCTGGCGAGATTTGCGACGCGTGTGGTCCGTCTGGACAGCGGAAAGATTGTCTCTGATGAGAAGGTTTGAACGAAGGTGAAAATATGTCCATGCTGCTGACAAAGAGGCTCGCAAGAAGCCTTTGGCGTACCAAATTACGCCTTTCAGCAGTGATTCTGATGGTGGCGATTGGCGTCTTTGCTGGCATCGCGTTCGGAGCCTATGCAAACTCTGTGACCACCCTATACGATGACATCTATGCAGACGATGAACAGGGTCTCAATCTTCCAGATGTCTGGGTTGAGAACAATGCTGGGAACTGGGATGGGAATACCTCCGACAATCTGTGTCAAGAGATTCAAAATCAGTGGCCTGATGGCGAACTTGAGTTAGACAAGTGTGAGGCTCGCCTCAAGACCAGTGGACAATTGTTCAGCCCCGATGCGGACATTGGCATGGTGGCCGCGGTTTGGCATGGCATCGATGAAGGTGAAGTGGACAAGGTCTGGATCCCCAATCATGATTGTTGCTCGGGACGCGTCGCCTCAGCTTCTGATGAGATCGTCATCGACCAGCATGCCGCCGATGCTCTGAATATCGAGGTTGGAGATTCGGTCCACATCAGCGCTGGCGCCGGTTATGCGATGGATTTCACAGTGGTCGGCATCGGCTTTCATTCCAATCATCTGTACTACACAATGAGCGAAGACGACCTGATTCCGGCTCAGCCCGGCACCTTCGTAACCGGATACATGACCGATGAGGGGCTAGAGGCTGTGGCGAACTTCAGTGCTGGTTCGTCGAATTTACTGCTGCTGGATCTTCTCGGAACACCGGATTCCCAGGAACCCGATGCAAGTGGATTGACCTCTTTGAAGGAGGCCATCTCATCCATCGTAGCCGAGAATGACGACTCACCGATGAGTGTGGTTGACCGCACTGGTATGAATGCTGTTGAATTCCTGAGAGCGGATGCAGAGGGGGCGATGAAAACGTATCCAATCGTGACTGGAATGTTGGCCGTAGTCGCCGGCATTACCATCTTCCTCAGTCTGCAGAGATTGATTCAATCTCAGGCCAAGGAGATTGCCGTTCTCCGCACTCTCGGTGTACGACGGATGTCCATCATGCCGGGATATGTGATTGCGCCGATTTTTATCGGTGCAATTGGTTGCGTGTTGGGTGCGATTCCCGGTGTGCTGTTGGGTGCACCTGCGATGATAACGATGTACGAATCGATCATCGGCATCCCCATCCTCGATACTTCTGTTTCAACTTCCATGGTGATGGAGATTATCGTCATCGCGATGATCATCGTCTTCCTGTCTGGACTTCGACCCGCTTGGCAGGCCTCTCGATTACAACCCTTGGAAGTGCTGCGGGGAGAGCACGAGATTCGTCTGTCTTCCAGAGGCCTACAGAAGATGACCGCCAGTTTGCCAGCGACGGTTGGATTGACCATTCGTTCCAGTGTTCGAAAACCCGTTCGCTTGATGTTCACCTTCCTCGCAGTTGGCCTTTCAATGCTGATTTTCGGAACCATGATCATCCTGCAGGATTCAATCGATGAAATGTTCCTCGGAGGGATGGAGGATCGACAGAGCTGGGACGCTCAGGCCTTCACATTCGGTGGCGAAGATGCCATCATCGAGTGGGCCGATGAGAACGGAGCTGAACACGAACTGATGCTCGTATTCCCAGGGACGCCCGAGGGCGATTCTCGACAATTGACGGCCTATGGACTTGAGAACGTCGTCACAGAGACAGGCGAATCGATGTTTCTGGTCAATCTTGTCGGCGGTGATTTACCTGCGAGTGGTGAGGCGACTCCGCAAGTCCTCATTGATGAGGGCATCAATCATTTCCTCGGTTGGGAGATTGGTGAGACCCATTCGCTCGTTTTCGGAACCAAGACCGTCGAAGTCGAGATTACAGGATTCACTCGAGGTGAAATTTCTCGAACCGTGTATTTCTATCGCGCCGATTTATCTGAGATTCTTGGAATCGAAGCGACCGTGGTGATGCTTCAACTCCCAGATGGAGTCGAGGTCGATGATGAACTCGCCCAGAGTTCGATGGGCATCATGATGCGGGCAGACACATTGGAAGGCTTTGAGACCCTCATGGAGCAACAGGAGGGGCTGTACTATGCAATCGAGGGACTGGGCATTCTGATTGCTGTCGCAGTCCTGTTCAACACACTGGTCATGAATCTCGCTGAGAGAGATACGGAAATAGCCACCCTGAGAGTGTTGGGTGCGTCGAACAACCGGTTGGGACTGATGCTCTTCGGGGAGCATCTCGCCATCGGTTTGATTGGAGGTGTATTGGGCTGTATTTTCTCGGTGCTCGGGACGAAATTGATGATTTCCTCATTCGCTCAGTGGTCCTTCTTCTTCACCGTGGCCGCCTCCACATCATCCATTTTCATTCTGATTGGAATCGTCGTGTTCATCTCAATCTCACTGACGCCCTTCGGAATGTGGAGAATCAAGAGAATGGATCTCGTCGAGAAGGTCAAAGATCTCTCACAATGAGGTGTCTGCTTGAGGCTGGTCACTTGGAATCTGAATGGCATTCGGGCCGCCATCCGCAAGGGCTTGGACGAGTTCGTGGAACGCATCGACCCCGACATTCTGCTTCTGCAGGAAACCCGTGCACTTCCTGAGCAGCTGCCCAAGGACTGGGCTCCCCTTTTGCCGCACACACTCATGCATCCCGCTGAGAAGAAAGGTTACTCAGGTGTCGCAACTTGGTCCAAGGAGTCATTCGATGAAATTGGAAGGGGAATCTCTACCACACTGGATTATGATGATTCCGAAGGCCGCATGCTCCACACATATCACAACGGAATCCATTGCCTGAACTGCTACTTGCCCAGCGGCTCTTCCGGTGATGAGCGACAGTTCTGGAAGGAAGCCTGGATGGACGACCTGCTGGAATGGGCCCATCCTTTCACAGAATTGGATGAACCGGTGTTTCTGTGTGGTGACCTCAATGTTGCTCACACAGAGGATGACATCTGGAATCCGACGGGCAATCGCGGCACAAGCGGATTTCTACCGCAGGAACGCGCCTGGTTCGACCGTCTTCTTGCATCAGGTTGGAGCGATTTGCTGCGAATTTCTGTCGGTCCTGGCAAGGGTCCCTATTCTTGGTGGTCCAATCGTGGGCAAGCCCGCCAATTGGATCGAGGCTGGCGAATCGACTACGTGCTGGCGAATGCCGCCGGAGCGCCACTATTGCAGCGCGCATCAGTGATGAGGGAAGGCGGCTTGGTCGTCAGCGACCATGCTCCGGTTATCGTTGATTTGGATATTTAGGTCGACCCTATGGGTCGACAAATGCTCAAATGCGAGAAGCCGTGGGACCCTGCATGAGCGGTAGCCTTCCAGAACGCCTTCAACGCCTTCTGCCGAATGGTCGTGGTGTCTGGATTCCGATGGACCATGGCCTCTCTGGCTATCCCGAGGATGGTCTCGATCGAATGGACGCGGTCATCGATTCCATCATTACAGGAGGCGCTGATGCCATCGTTTGTCAGAAAGGCGTCGTCAGCCATCAATCGACTCGAACTGGATGGGATGGATTTGTCTGTCACGTCTCGGCATCAACAGCCCATGGTGGTGAGAATTCTCAGTCCAAGGTCAAGATTGCAAGTGCTTCCGAGGCCCTTACTCGAGGTGCGACTGGCGTTTCGGGTCAAATCAATCTTGGAGATGACAATGAACCCGAGATGATTCTTGACATGGGCGAATTGACCACAGAAGCCGAAGAGCTTGGCATGCCGGTTCTAGGCATGGTCTACCCTCGCGGTCCGAATCTGGTGACCTTGCCCAATGACATCACCAGTGGTGTGGCCCATGCGGCACGACTCGCCTACGAAATGGGATGTCATGCAGTGAAGGTCCCGTGGACTGGCAACGCTGAGAGTTTCCGAAAGGTCTGCAATGCCGTCCCCATTCCCGTTTTAATCGCTGGAGGTCCCAAAGGGGGGGATTTCTCCGAAACATTGGAAATCGTTCGATACGCGATATCAGCCGGTGGAGCGGGCGTTTGCATGGGTCGTCAGGTGTTTGGTGCCAAGGATCCGGCAGCCTGTGTTCGCTCCCTGAGAGAGATTGTTCATGGTGCCTGAGGTGAGAATATGGAATTGTGGTTAGATGCAGCGAGCGGGAATGGCGGTATTCTCCAGCCGCACCCTGCCGACCGCGTCCTCCTCGCCGCTGGTGATGGGATTCCAGATTGGGTGGATTCAGCGTTCTTCGCTTGTGAAGACGGTCGAATTCTAGATTCATCCACAAACCCAGTCGGTGTTCATGTTGACATCAGCGACGCCGAAGGTCAAGATGCGGCGAAGTCAATGATTGGCCTTGTATCATGGATTGTATTGACCACAGGTGATTGGCAGATGATTCCACTTGAGAATATCGTTGCAGCTGCACAGGGAACCGGGACACATCTGGTTGCTCGAATCGATTCAAGACAAGCCATTCAGGGTGCTGCCTTCGCTCTTGAGACCGGTGTCGATGGTTTGTTGTTGCCCGCAGGTCAGGGACAAGGCCAGGGTCA
>CAXEUI010000057.1:0-6596 GCA_963999335.1 uncultured Candidatus Poseidoniales archaeon | reverse complement strand
GCGTCTCCCCATTTGTGCCCTGACTGGAAGTCGAATCACACTCTCTCGCCGCATCGGCAGCCGCTGGCGCCTGATTGGACACGGCGTCATTGCGGGGTGAGACCTTGACGGGCGTGCTCGTCGATGCTTGCGGCTGGGTTGCCGTTGTCGATGCTAGAATCAACATTGATTTGGAACTCGAGCCTCAAATTGGTCCTGTTGAAATCAAAGTTACCGATTTGGTTCTTGAAGAATTGAACCGATTGGCTGAACGTGAATCACGGCCTCTTCTTCTCGATCTCCTACAAGACAGAGGCGAAGTGGTTTCAGGTGATGGAGAACATACCGATGATGAGTTGCTCAATCTGGCCACCACGAATGGTTGGCCGGTACTGACCGTGGACAAGGCGCTCAAGGCCCGGCTGCATGCAGCGAATGCATCGGTCATCGAGGTCCATGGCTCCAAGACCCTGCGCCTAATCGAATAGATGAGATTGTATGCCGATCGCGAGATAGGGTGGTGAAACTCGGTGGTTTTACCAATGACATTACAGGCCGTAAAATTAAGCGGAAATCAAGAGGAGGAAGTTTGGTGAAGAAAGAACTGTTTCTACTCGGAATGGCGACCGGTGCGCTGGTCGGCCTGTTAATAGCGCTGAATGGCTTCTTCGGGTTGGGTTTCCCCTCCTTTGGAGGCTTCGTCGCCTACGTTTTAGGAACCATACTCATCTCTGCATTCGGCGTAAAGAAAATGGCGCAGATGAGGAGTTTTTCCGAACCCAGTCTGAAGCACCTGATTCCAGTCGCCTTCCTGACTTTTTTCCTGCCCGTATTGGGGCCTGCATTCGGCGCCCCTAATTCAGACATCACGACGGTGGCAACGATCGCATTGTTAGGTGCGATTGGGGGTGCATTCTGGAGCACGCCCTTTGTGCTGTGGGATCACTTCAGGAACCGGGGTTCTGATTCGGATTGACCGCATCATAGGACTGTCCGATTCTGAATTCATCATAGTAAATCGAGTTGTTCGTGAGCGTTGAATCCTGGCCCACAGCTCCACGATACATTCCAGCCTTCCAATAGTGTGCACGCCAGTTGTGCATGTTCGGACCCAAGACGGTTCCATTGGTAATCATCTCTCCATCCATCCAAACCTCTGTGAATCCATCCCAATCCTCTGACCACCCAATGTGGAAGATGAGATCATACCAGACGCCCTTCTCGATAATCTCCTCAGCCATGAAATGGCGATTGACATCGTTCAATCCATACTTCAAGCCAATGCCGGTCACACCATTCTGTGTCCCATACACCACGGAGATTGGGGGGTTGGTCGACGATGGATTGTCAGGATCTCCCGATTGCGAGTGCCATTGCGCAATGACGTTGAATCCCGAACCGTTCTCAGGTTTGTCAGTGAAATTGACAGGAATCATGAACGACCAACCGTACCAGACCTCGTCACACCCCAAATGACCCGGGCTGATACCGAACTCGACTCGATTCTTCACATCCCGATCCGGTGCGCTCTGGGTCGTCTCGTTCGGTGTGATATCGATTCGGAATGCCTTCTCGCCGTAACCAACCGATTCGGACACGATGTGATATGATTCATTGTGGCCGCCTTCCCAGCGATTGAAAATTGAATTCTGAGGGTCTTCATCCTCGACCTGCTCAAATCCCTCGTACGAAATCACTGGCTCACTCCCAAATGTGTTGAAGCCATCTGCACAAGGAAGCGCAGGAGGGTCTACAGGGTCATCAGGTGGGTCTACTGAATCATCTGGAGGGGAATCGTTGTCTGACCCAAAGCAGCCAGGCAACAGAACGATGAGGGCGAGAAGAAGCGAGAGTGTTCTCTGAGCATTGCAACCCATGCTGTCGGATTGTAATGCGGGCCATGAATGTCACCCGCAAAAACCTCAGTCAAGTGGGTGAGGGATGGGCATTCCATTCTTGTCGGTTATCTTCAATATCCATCGCAGCGTTTTGATGACGCCCCGAAGGGCAGTGATATTTCGAATCGCCTCAGCATTGGATTTTCGATTCATCTTGGCGCTCTTGAAATGCTCTTGCCACAATTGCTTGCGCTCTTCGGCATCGTGGAGCATGTCGCGTAGTTCTTCCTCGCTTCGAGACTGTCCGTTTGTGGTACTCATGTTCGGCCGCGCGTCAGTCCCCCTTTTTCAAACTGGCGTCGGCATGCATTTCATGGTTCATGGAAGTGTGAACAGATTATCATCGTCATGGCCATCCAGTAGGCCAATCTTGACGGCGCAATCAATCCAAGCGTGCGCGTAGTTGATGGCCCCGAAGGCACGAACCAAATCACCTTGCTCGACAAACCATTTTGCATCTGAAGTGTAGGAATCGGCCATCTCCATCATGGTGGCCAAACGCACTCCTTCTGGGGTGTCTGGAGGGTGTAGAGGCGTGGCTTTGTCGCGTGCAGCGGTGGTGAGTGAGAAGTATCGTTCAATCAACTGCGGGGTGACTTCGACATGGTGTTCAGACATCTGCACCCTCCCGTTGAGAAATCAATCGGTGGATATCTTCTGCTCGACCCAACGATTCGTAGAGTTCAATCGCACGGCTGAGCATGCCTGAATCCTCAGCATCACGGGCGGCCTCAAAGATGACTTGGCGCTGCTCCCAATCGAGGCGGCGGATTTCTCCCGATGCAATCTCCTCAAAGAGAAGTCGCCGGCGGCTGACCAAGTGTGGACCAATCCACATGCGAACCAAACCATCTCGGGTCGCTGTCAACATTCGATCACCCAAATTTGAGGCGAGTAGGTCGCCGGCAGGACGACGTTCAAAGTCATCTTCTGGAGGCAATCGAATCAAATCGCCCGCGACGTCAAGGGCCCACCAGCCTTCACCTGTCCAAGCGGCATCCAATGGAACCAATCCATCCCCTGGAATGCGATCGATTCGGTCCCATCCGAAGGGATTCGGGACGCCTTCTTGCAAACTGCCATCAGCATGTTGAACCAATACGCGCCCGCTGTGTAATCGAGACACCCAAGACCAGCGTGTGGTTTCGATGCGGCGTTGAGCATCGTCACCACCCAGTCTCAGCGCCCGCAGACAACCGTCGTCATCTTGCGCGAGCAATATCTCGCGATCAAGCCAGCCAATCATCTTCTGCAGAGAACCAGGGCGAAGTCGACGAATGCCACGTCCGCGGCGATTGAACAAATGGATATGGTCACCTCGATCCGAGAGTAGCCATCCACCGCCAGGTCGACGAACGACATCGCGGAATCCTCCGGCCACTGCTCGACCTTCTCCGATGGGCTCGCCAGTGGCCAAATCAAGCAGGAAGAAGGCGGTGCCAGAAAGAACTGCGACGTTCGTGCCGTCGTGCTCAAGTCTGTATACATCGAAGGAGAACTCACGACGCCAGACGAAATCGCCATCTGCATTCAATCTTCGAACGACACTCCCAGCTGCGATGAGGCAGTCTTCACCTAGGCATGTGAGCGCCCCCACACGACCCTCGACCTGGTGACTCCAACCAATCTCCCAGCGATCATCCGTCATGTTCAGGCCTCCATGTGTTCATCTGAGAAATGCGCCTTCGCTTGATCTGAAATCCGGAACAGACGGGTTCGTCCCTTTTTCCGCACAGAGAGGATGCCAGCCTTGTGCAGACCATTGAAAATTTGAGATAATCGGGGGCGACCAACCGCAAGATAGGCTTGCAACGCGGCATCAGAAGGGGAAATCTCGCGAGCAATCGAAGCTTCAACAATGGAAATCTCTGCGTCGGTCAGAGAAGACACCTTTTCGAAATCCAAGGGGAACGTGGAGGCTGCAGGTTTCGGCCTGTCCTTGCGGAGGTTGTCGCCAATCGATTTGGCCGCCACGGGGTCCATAACCGGAGTCGGTTCGGGTTCGGGTTCGGGTTCGGGTTCGGGCAGGGATTCTGCAACCCAATAGGTCGTCTCTTCGGATTCGATGGCAGGCTCCTCGGTCGGGAAATTCATCGTGGTATCCGGTTTTGCCGTCATCGGGCCACTGACTTGTGGACGAAGCGCATTGTCCAAGCCGATCTCAACATTGGCCGAACGATGGCGTGCGGCGAGTCCGCCAAAAGCATGCGTCGTGGCAGGGGGCTCTGTTCCAGACTCCATCTGCAGTACGGCCCCACCCAATGCTTGAGACATGTCGGGCTCTTCAGCATCATTGACATCCAATGACGGGAATTCAAAATCAGGCTCAGGTTCCTCGGCCTCTTCAAGCATCTCTTCAATCGGCTCCTCAGGGAACTCTGGTTCGGATTCAGGCTCCATTTCGGGAATATCCCAATGGAATTCAATGTCGGGCTCCGGTTCCAGTTCCAGTTCCGGTTCCAATTCAGGTTCCGGTTCCAGTTCCGGTTCGGGTTCCGGCTCAAGTTCGGGTTCAATCTCATCATCCAACGATTCAAGTGGCTCAACTTCAGGGGGCATCCGACTTCTAGCATCGTTGGGCTCCAAGTCCATCGATTGAAGCATTTCCTGTTTGCGAGTGAATGCAGTGGATGCTCCACGTTCGGAGTCAATCATATCGCGAAGATGACGGACCAGTTCGGCGGGGCGCCCACCCGTATGCGCAATGGCTTCATCGATGAGCGAGGAGGGAATGGACCAACCTTCGGTGCTCACCTTCCTGATTCGAGTATCGATTAGAGATTTCACCGCGGAAGCATCGAAATCAGGCAAAGGCTCGGTGATATCAAATTCATCCTGCAGATTATCGGACCACGCAGCCAACTGTGCAGGAGTGAGGGCAACGATGACCAATGCACGCAAACGGGACAGAACAGGGCTCAGACGCTCAAACACCTGAGCCAGTTCAGCTCCATTCACACCAGGGAAGTCGAAGGTGATGAGAGGGAGATTGCCACTTTTTCCCTCCATTTGGGCAACCATCTCCTCAACCAGTGTGTTCGTGGATTTGGGGACATCATATCCTACCATTCGACAATACATCTCATTCAGAAGGGTTTCTCCAGGGTCCTGTTCAGGATAATAGGAGAATGGATACGGATTTGGAGATAAATTGCTGAGGGCTTGCAATATCGATGTTCGTCCAGATCCACGCTCCCCCAGCAGAATCATCAGACGGGGGCTGCCAAAGTGCAGATGTTGGCGCAAATCCGACATCAATGCACCACGGCCGACGAGCAATGTGTAATCGGTGGCTTCGATCGGACGGGGTGAGAAGGGGTTCGCACGCATATGAGGGAGGTGCAATGCCTTCGTAGCAGTTTTCGACATCTACGGCAGCGAACTTTACTTGGGTTTAACAAGTTAACGTAATACTAACAGATGTAGAATCCGGTTTGGAAGCGTTGAAGATAATACCGAGGCGTATTTTGATTTGGAAATGTTCTCTTTATTGGTTCATAAAATATCTAATTAACGCATTGTTAACGCATTGTTAACGCGTATAATGCGTTAGTAACGCATTGTTAACGCTTCAGCCATGGAGGGCCCCTCCGATTTTGACCCAATCTATAGGTATGGAACGGGATGATTCGCAACCCTTTAGGAGGGGCATCCGAAGGAGCAGAACGAGGATTGTACATGCCTGTTGAGAACAGTCGCCTGAAGGGATTCTACAAACTGAGCGTCAAAGAACGTCGAGAGAAGGTTGCGGAACTGGCGAATCTCAATCAGGAAGCGGTTGATGCATTGGCTGCAACAGGAGAACTTTCCGAAGCAGCAGCGGATCGAATCATCGAGAATGTCATTGGTACACTGGCACTTCCAGTCGGAATTGCGACGAATTTCATCATCGATGGTGAACATTTCATCGTACCCTTTGCCCTAGAGGAGCCCTCAGTGGTGGCAGCCGCCAGCAATATGGCCAAGCGATGCCATGCAAAGGGGGGTTTTGTCTCCAACAATACGGATCCGATTATGATTGGACAAATTCAAGTCGTCGGCTGTGAGGATGCTTTTTCGGCAAAAAGTGCCATCTTGGAGGCACGAGATGACCTGGTTGCCGCCTGCAACGAAGTTGACCCGATTCTGGTCAAGTTCGGCGGAGGTTGCAGAGACCTTGAGGTCAGAGTCATCGATACGCAATCCGGCCCGATGGTGATTGTTCACATCCTCGTGGATTGCCGGGATGCCATGGGAGCCAATGCAGTCAATACCATGGCCGAAACAATTGCTCCTCGAGTTGAAGCGATTACGGGAGGAACTGTGATTCTCAGAATCATCAGCAATCTGGCCGTCCATCGGCTGGCTAGAGTCAGTGCGACATTCACGCCCGAAGAGATGTCGAATGCAGGAGATCCATCTCAAGGATCGGAAGTCATTGAGGGAATTTTACAGGCATACCATTTCGCTGCTGCAGACCCCTTCCGTGCGACAACACACAACAAGGGCATCATGAATGCAATCTCACCCATTGGAGTGGCCTGTGGGCAAGACTGGCGCGCAATCGAATCTGGCGCCCATTCCTATGCATCCTATGGGCGAACATATGGTTCCTTGACACACTGGGAGAAAGACGCTGATGGAAATCTGATTGGATCGATCGAATTGCCCATGCCTGTGGGACTTGTGGGCGGCGCAGTACGTGTCCATCCTGTGGCCAAGGCCAACGTGGCAATCGTA
>CAXEUI010000056.1:0-6626 GCA_963999335.1 uncultured Candidatus Poseidoniales archaeon | reverse complement strand
CTTTGGCTTCAGTGGCATCTTGTGCAGCCAATTCCTCTGCATCGACGATGTCCTCCTCCTCTTGCCCAGTCATTCGGGCAAGTGCGGCATCAAATGTCGATTCTTCAGATTGTTCTGTCTGCACCGGTTCTCTTCCTGGAGGTCCCCGTCGTCCAGGCGGTCCTTGCGAAGGGGCAGCTCTTCGATCCGGTGGTCCCCGACTCGGAGGTCCTCGTTTCTTCGGTGCTTCTTCAACAGGCTCAGGTTCGGGTTCAGGTTCGGGCTCCGGTTCGGGTTCCGGTTCGGGCTCAGATGATTGGAAAGCATCGGCTGGTGGCCCCTTCATGGGAGGTCCTGTTGGAGGCCCAGTCGGGGGGCCATTCGGTGCACTACGGCCCGGCGGCCCCCGGGATGGTGGGCCTCTAGGAGGTGGGCCACGTGTCGGTGGACCTCTCGGAGATTCCTCTGCCCCCTCGTCTTCATCTTCCGGTGCATCCGGAGGAGCCATGCTGCCGCTGGGTTTCCGCTCACCTATCAAAGTGATTCTGAAGCAAGGAGAGATTCCAATCTGTCATCAGCCTCTCCCGAAGGGAGAGTTTCATCCATTTTCGCTCCGGGATATCGAAGTGCAGCAGCCACCCCAATCAGCAATGTCTCATGGGGTAGATTGTGTTCGATACAGAGGTGTATCGGCCCAAGAAGGCGTTCGAACCGGCCAAGTTTTCTCACAGGGTCCCGTGCATTTCGTTCAATCGGATCCCGAATCGACTCATCTTGGTATTTTTTGAGTGCCCGATTGCACCACATCTCCTGCTCTTCGGCATCGAAACCGTATGCCGCCACAAGTGCTGCGGACGATTCCCGTCCCGCTTGCAATGCCAGTTCAGCAATCTTTGGATTATTTGCAGCATCTGCCAGCCATTCATGTCCAGCAAGATGACCGATGTAACACACCATCGCATTGACACAGTTGTAGGTGAACAGTTTGCGTGTGAGTTCGCGTTCGAAATTGGGTTTGTGCTCAAATCCTGCAATGAAGACATCCGTTCGCAACGCATCTCCATCCAGAGGTAACGTCCAATGGTCCTGAACCTGAACTGTGAGTGGATGTTGATGCTCTGTCGGCTCGATACAAGAGCGTAGAACCTGCGCCTGAGCGATTCCAAGATTGCTTTCGATGAGTTGTTTTTCATCATCGTTGGCCCCGTCGAGGAGTGCTTCACGAACTTCGAGTGCTGGACGGGGATGATTCTCAGCCAAAATGAGGTCGATTTCACCGGCTCGCAAGCGTTCGCAAAGGGGTTTGCGAACCTGATGTGCCCAGTGATTGAGGTGATTGGCCCCCATTGCCGTGAGAATGAGGTCTGCTTTGGCCAGTGCTTCATCGAGATCATCATCGATATACCAGATTTCTTGAGCCTGTAGGTGTTCATTGGTTTCGTTTGCGAGATTGTATACATTCCATCCCTCATGTTTTCGCAATGTGTTCACTGTTTCGGCATGTGAATCGACCAATGAGAAATCCCAATCCGCACGGTTGAGAAGTTGAGCGAGGAATCCGCGACCCACTTTACCCGCGCCGAAGATGACAGCCAAGGGCCTTCGTCGAGCCAGTTTGGCCACCCCGAGTGCACTGACTTCTTGCCCAGCCTTGTGAATCGCATCGCGAGATTCAACCAGTTGTGGATTCATGGCCCAACCCCCGCCGATCCACATTTCCCCAGAGGGGAATCGTTCTCTGAGTTCGTCGACCGCCTGCATCCTTTCTTTCAGAGTCGTATCCGGTCCTGTTGAGGTCGCATTGTAACAGAGTGCGGGCAATCGACCGATGGGTGGTAGCCAACTCATCTCGTCTTGAGGCTCACCTCCCGTCAGACCGACGTGTTCACTGGTGTTTGCAAGGTTGAACAGCCCCCCCTTTTGGGCGCCAATGCCAATGACACCTGCGGTGAGGTCATCGCATCCGCAGATGACCTCTGCTCCTTGGGCGATGCCTGACAATTCGGAACCTTGTTTCGAAACTCGACCGATGACCTCCTCTGGCAGATGAAAATGTCCCTCACCGACATAGCCTCGCATCGACCGAGTGTCTCGTGCAACAACCCCGGTCAATTCCCAATTGTAGAGATCCTTGAGTTGAACAGCAATCCCATTTCGAATGGGTCCATTCTCAAGTTCCCATTGTGCAAGTCTTGAGGGGACCCACGCGCGCGTGGGTGGGAGCAGATGCTCGCCTTCAGACGACCTCTCACAGCCCTCGGGCAGGGCTTCGTGCCATGGAATTACTCGTCCGCACAGAGCTCCATCACGGATGACAAGCGCTGAAGGGCCATGGGTTGTGATGCCGACCCTTTCAATCTCTTGTCCACGGTTCCCCAACCACTCGCGGAGATTCTTCCAAAGACCTTCAGACGAAGGCCAAACATGCATTTCCCAAGCCGAATCAGATTTGAGCAAGAGCACCTTGGTGGCGCTGGTCCCGACATCGATGCCCAGAGTGAGTCGGCCGGACATGGTTGAGCGGAGGCCGTGCCGGTTCATTGCAGGTTCTCTGCACTGTCCGGCCAAGAAATCGGCGACCAATTCAGAACCGAAAGCCCCGGTTCGAGATCGATGAATCTTCCCGGTGAATCGGATTGAGCTGCGGTCAACAGATGTCCATACAATGGATTTTCCACGGCGGCTTGGAAGAATCGTCGAACATCTTCTGTCAAGAACGCGGTCGCTTGCAATCGGCCGCCTCGCCTCCAATGCTCTGCATCGTCCGGAATCACAGATCCAATTCGCACGGCAATCGTTTCCATTCCATGCAGACGTGCGTGCATCTCGGCCAATACTTCTGCATAGATTTTGGATGCTCCATACGTCGAGGTAGGTGCCACACCATCCTGGACTCGAATCAGGCGACCATACATGGGTCCACCTTCGGCGAACAGTGGCTCAATACCCACTTGGGCCAATCCGCTGGATGCAACGATGATCCGATTGATTTGCGATGCTTTGGCACAACGAAAGATGGCTGTGGTGGGCTCGATATTGTTCCGCATCATCGAAGAATCATCATTCGAAGGATTGGCATCTGCTGCCAAATGAATGAGGCAATCAATGTCTTCCAGAACAGCACTCAATTCTTCATCAGAGACAGTGGTCAAATCCATTTCAATGGAAACCCGCTCTCGGGCATTCTCATCCTCAGTATTCCGTCCGGCAGCCAACCATTCATCGAGTGGCCGATCAATGCCAATGACATCATGCCCGAGAGAGGAGAGGTGATCGTGAACAATGCCCCCGATGAGGCCCGCAGTGCCGGTAATGGCCACTCGCATATCCTCTCGAAGCCGCCACAGGTCATGAGGTTGCCCGAAGGGAGAATGCTTTCATCTCTGACTTCGTGCGCGCAATGTGTCCGAAGAGCCAAATCGACTATTGCCCGCTCTTCTTGTTGCATTGTTTGTAATCGGTGGACTTTCGAGTGCTGGCGTCTTTCGTTCCCAAGTGGTTGATTCCGATGATGACGATTCGATGACAGACCCCGATCCTGAACCTGAACCTGAGCCCGAGCCGGAACCCGAACCTTCTTGTCCGACAGGCCAAGTCATGTTTTCAAATCAAAGCGAAGGGACCCCAGAAGGACAGTTCGAATGCCTAACGCCGATTTCGAATTTATCTTACCCGGTTCCACAGCACATGTTTGTTGGAAATGGTGCTTGGTTGGAGCCTTCTTTTGATGGAGATGAAGCGAATTATTGGGATGTCACTTGCAATGACCCCAGTGTCCTTGTGATGACCAATGGTTCCATCCATTTCTTCGCATCGGATGTCGGCACCCTCAACTGCATGGTCGAAATTCGAAATGTTGTTTCAGATGATTGGTTCAATTTTTCGATTTCATTCATCGAACATCCTCCCTTGAATATCGATGTCGGGTCGGGTGCATGGGTCTTTGTCAAGGGTCAGCCCGCCTTCATGCCTGCCCCTGAAATTGAAGGTGACCAGGGTGTCTGGGCGATTCATCCCGAGTTGCCATTGGGGCTCAGTTTCAGTATTCTCAACGGCTCGATTTCGGGTGTCGCCTTCAATCTGCAATCGGCTACAGTTTACATTATCACCGTCACCAATTCAGGAGGTCATGCGAATGCCAGCATCACATTGACCGTCATCGATCAGCCACCCGTGAATGTAAACTGGGGTCAGACCGAACTTGTTTTGACTCGGGGCCAATCTTTTGTCCCCCTCGTTGTTTCTCACGTCGGTGGAGATCCCGTCTCCTTCGAAATCGACCCTCCTCTGCCTGAGGGGTTGATTCTCAACGCATCCACGGGTCGATTATCTGGCATTCCCACAGAACTTCATTCACGAACCTCGCACGTTGTGTGGGCGAACAATACAGGTGGAGGAGCAATCTCCATTCTGGCTCTCACTGTCAACGATGTCCCCGTATCGTCAATTGCATACACTCGAATGCCGCTGGACATGGTCTGGACGAATGACACGGTTGACATGTTGCCTGTAACCACTGGGGGCGTCCCAATCTCTTGGAGCATTGATCCAGAACTGCCCCTAGGTCTGAATTTCAATTCCACTACAGGGAGAATTTTCGGTTCGGCCGACACCTTGCATCCATGGACGGATCATGTTGTATCAGCGGTCAATACCGGTGGTGATTTCTCAGTGATTCTCGCAGTACGAATCGCCGATTACTTCCCGTCGAATCTGAGTTGGGGTGCCACCGATTTCGTTTTGGAAGCCAATCAGAGCATCGAATTCCATGTCGACAATGGGGGTGCCCCCATCCTCTCATGGGCGATGGACCCCGTTCTAAGTGGACTTTCCATCGATTCGAATGGCACCATCAGTGGAACACCCCCCGGCAGAGCGGTCGACCGCCACACATGGACAACACACACGATTTGGGCCAACAACAGCGGCGGCTCACTCGGCGTGAATTTGACATTTGCAATCCACGATCTCGACGCGGATTACGATGAACTCACGATTCGACCTGTTGGGAATGTGAGCTACGGCGGCGCTTACCCCTCCCTGATTCTGCCGTTTGGTGAATGGGCGTTCCCAATTGGCCTCGATGGACTGGACCGCCCGACGGTCTCTGCTTCTCACGCGGGTCAGGGTCGAATCGTAGGATATGGTCACGAGGCGATGGTCCCTCAGACCAGTGGTGCGCATGGCAACCTCAGCCTGAACACCCTCGACTGGGTCTGTGATGGACGCCAGCGCGTCGGTCTGGAGTCCTCGTTCAATGGATGGGGGGATACGTTACTCGCAGAGGGATATTCGGTCATCAACTCGGCGACACCCGCGGATCTTCACAATCTGGATTGCTTCGTCACGGAGTTCTGGAATTCATATTCTGATGCTGAGAATGCCCAGATTGAGAATTGGTTGACCGCGGGTGGTGGCCTGATTATGGGAGGCCATGCTTGGTATTGGTCCTACTCGAATAGTGATGGGCCTCACAATTATCCCGGCAACAAGATTGCCAAGACGACAGGCCTTCTCGTCTCGACATCAAACATCTACACGACCACCACGGTCACAGATGCACATCTGGGTCCGCAGTACCGCCTTTACGGTGCTCTTCCACTTCTTCAACAGCACTTTGCTGGCACCCTGATGCTGACCGGTGATGATGCGGATCATGTCGCCAATACTGTGAATCTATGCGCATCGAATCTGCCGCTCGACTTTACCGATTACTGGAGTGCGGTTCGAGCTCTGTCGAATACAACAGGCTGGTTCCATATCGATTCACAGAATCAATATACTTTGAATGCCGATGAAATCGACGATCTTCTGCTCAACATCCAAGAGCAACTGATGCAGAAGTTACCGGCCGATGAATTGACGGTCCACCCCTCGTCATTCTCATTCCCTGGCCCTGTGAATGCCACAGCACCGCGGTTGACTCGATTGGTTCCAATCGACGGTGATTTCGCTGGCTTGCCCTCAAGTTTCGGCTACGCAGGCGCTCGTTCGCACGGGCGGATGAGCACTGGACTGTATGCTGCGCCTGGAGAGGTGGTGAACATCACATTCCCGTCCGCGATTGTCAATCAGAACGTGTACGTCCTTGTCGGTGCACACACGGACAATCTATGGGGGAAAACCACACTCGATCGCCATCCACAGATTCATCGTTGGTGGTATGTGGACAATGCCTCGATGCAGGTTGGCAATGCGTTTGGTGGGGCCATCTACGTCGCAATTGCCGCAGGCTCAACTCTAGGAGAATTCAACGTGACCATTCAGAACGCCGTTGAGATGCCTTGGTATCAACATGGAATTACGGATCACCATGATTGGGAAATGGTTCTGCGCCAAGCACCCGCTCCAACAGCAGAACTTTCCTCTGGTTTCTTCATCCTGACCGTGCCTTCAAGTTACATTCGCAATCTCGATGATCCCGACCATGCCATGGATTTCTGGGATGCTGCTCTACAGATGGAACACAATCTCTCTGGATACACGCCATGGCCTCGAATCGAGCGTGCAGTATTCGATGTACAGATTAGTGCTGGATGGATGCATAGCGGCTACCCGTTCATGGCTCACACTGCGAGCGTCGCCGGTGTGGTGAATGGGACATACATGTATGAGAACGGAGACTGGGGCATGTTCCACGAACTGGG
>CAXEUI010000055.1:0-6694 GCA_963999335.1 uncultured Candidatus Poseidoniales archaeon | reverse complement strand
GGTGGTCTGCGGGTATTGAAATGCAGTGTCGCTAGATTCCTTGAAGCCAATTTTCGAGCCGTGCACTTCTTCGGGTCATCCTGTTCAAGATGGATGATGTGCAAGGGCACATCTTCAAGCATCTAATCACCTCGAAGTTCCTTCTTGGCTTCTTCATAGAGATCGGCCATTGTCATCGGTCGATTACTGCTACGATGTACTGGCGTCTCTTCATCCACCTGGCGAATCATCATCAGTTTGATTTCCAATATTCGCTCAAATTTCTTGATAACGGAATCAGTTGGTCGTTTCCCGCCCTCTGTATGTTGTATGATATTGACTCGTTCAGCCATACGTTTGGCGAGTTCTCTTTGATCCCATCCTTTTTCTTCTCGTGCCTGACGAATCGTCGCTGCGAAGTCGCTGCGCAATTCCTCACCTCTACGATCCATGATGTCATTGCCCTTACGAGCGATGCCAGCATATCCACTGGCGGATCTGTTTGTTGGTCTGATGGTTCCGGGTGATACTGTACGTTCCCGAGCACTGATGCTTACTTCTAAACCCATTTTTTCTATACATTGATTGCACGCTTCAATCGATGAGCGACCTCGCATCGCTGTGCGTGTGGTGACCTTCGCGGCGCCACAGACCTCACATTCGCCCACGTTGTCACCGATTCCGGCTGTGGGTGGCTGGTCTTCAAGTTTCAGTTTGTGAGTAATCTTTGTGGAAGTCTTCATCAACAAGGTCCGTGACGAAGGTGCATGTCTTCTGACTCGGATGCAATCAAGCCGGGTAGTGATGATGCTCACGGCATCCGTGAGGAAGATGCCATTGATTCACAACTGAAGCGCCTTGAGAAGGATTACCGAGAATTGACTGATCGTGCTCAGAATCTTTTGACTGAAAGGGTCTATCTCGAGAACGAAGTCAGCCAGCAAAAGAAGAAGGTTAATCGCCTTGAAGAAGAAATTCGTATGCTCCGATCGCCCCCTCACATCGTAGGTCATGTTCAGGACCGGATTGATGATGAAAAAATCGTCGTCCGTTCCTCGAATGGTACTGTGTTTCTCGTCTCAGCGAATCAGCGAATAGACTCAGAATTGTTGAAACCTGGTGCCCGAGTCGCACTCAACCAAGATACGCTCTCAGTCATCGAAGTATTGCACGATGCTTGGGATCCATTGATCACTGGTGCTGAAATGCTTGAACGACCCGATGTTACCTACAGTGATATGGGAGGTGTAGATGAACAGATTAGATTAATCAAAGAGAGTATCGAATTGCCTTTGACCTCTCCAGAATCATTCCGACGATTTGGAATCGAGCCACCCAAAGGCGTCCTGCTCGTCGGCCCCCCTGGGTGTGGAAAAACCATGCTCGCCAAGGCAGTCGCTTCATCGACAGATTGTGCTTTCATCCGATTGGTTGGAAGTGAATTGGCACAGAAGTATATCGGTGAGGGTGGCAGAATGGTTCGAGAATTGTTCGACCTAGCTCGTGAAAAGGCCCCATCCATCGTATTTATCGATGAAATCGATGCGATTGGGGCCAAGCGTCTGGATACCGCCACAAGTGGTGACAGGGAGGTACAGCGTACCCTGATGCAACTCCTCGCTGAATTGGATGGATTTGATTCCTTGGATGATGTCAAATTGATTTCAGCGACGAATCGACCGGATATTCTCGATGAAGCACTTCTGAGACCTGGTCGTTTCGATCGAATTATCGAAATACCTCTTCCTGATGATGAAGGTCGTAAATGCATCCTGAATCTTCACTTGGTCAAAATGCCCAAATCAAAAAATTTGTCTGTGAAGAAAATCGTCACGTTGACCAAGGGATTCAGTGGCGCTGATTTGAAGGCCACATGTGTTGAAGCGGCCATGATTGCCATCCGTGCGAAACGCAAATCCGTGAATTCGAAGGATTTCATTACAGCCATCGAAAGAATCTCTGAAAAGAAGGCCAATTCCATTCGTGGAGCTGCCCCCGAACATCTGTTTCACTGATGCGAACACTCTTGGATAGGGCTCACGACGCCGTGCCATGCCCGCACTTGTTGAGTGTGTTCCAAATTTCTCAGAGGGTCGAGATCAATCGGTAATCAATGCAATTACTGACGCCATGACATCGGTTGAGGGGGTCACTCTGCTCGATGTCGATATGGGCTCAGATTTCAATCGAACTGTCGTCACAATCGTGGGGGCACCTCACTCGGTACTCGAGGCAGCCATTAACGGCACACGTGTTGCCATCGAACGAATCGACATGAGGAATCATTCCGGAGAGCATGCCAGAATGGGGGCTGTCGATGTCGTTCCATTCATTCCTATATCCAACGTATCGATGTCTGAGTGTGTGAATTTGTCTGTCCTCTACGCCCAAAGGACGAGTGAGGAGTTCGGATTGCCTGTCTTTCTGTATGCGGAATCTGCCCGTCATGATGAACGTGTGAGGTTACCAGATATTCGACGAGGTGAGTACGAGGGGCTCGCTACGAAATTCGCTGACCCCGCATGGCGTCCCGATTATGGGCCGGCCGAATTCAAGCCCACAATGGGTGCGACGGCATCCGGTGCGAGGAATATCCTGATTGCATACAATGTCAATCTTGACACTCCCGACAAGGGTTCTGCGAACAAGATTGCCGGAAAACTTCGTACCAGTGGGGTTCTCAAGAAGGATGGTGCGGGCGAGAAAATCATTGGAACCGATGGAAAACCAGAACGAATACCGGGGCGATTCAAATCATTGCAGGCTGCCGGTTGGATGTACAACGATGATACTGCACAAGTTTCGATGAATCTTCTGGACTACTCCGCAACCGGACTGCATATCGTAACTGAGGCTATTCGTCATGAGGCATCCGACATGGATCTGAAGGTGACTGCCGGTGAATTGGTCGGTTTGTTGCCACTGAATGCAATGCTGGATGCCGGACGATATTATCATGAGAATCCAGACAATGCTACTGACATGAATCTTGTTCGTTCTGCAGTAACTGGTTTGCAGTTGGACGTATTGGGTGACTTTATCCCAGAAAAGCGAATCATCGAATGGGCAGCGGAGGTGATTTGATGTCTGAATACGGGGATATGACCTTGGATGAATACCGTGATGCGCTGGCATCTGATTCACCCACACCAGGGGGCGGAAGTGCCTCCGCAGTGGCTCTCTCCCAGGGCGCTGCTCTCGCCATCATGGTCTGCAATCTGACTGAAGGTAAGGAGAAATGGAAGGATGGTTGGGCCGCAGCCGAACAAACTCGCCTCATCGCATCGCCATTGTTGCAACTCGGGCATTCCTTGGCTGCGAAGGATGCTGTTGCTTTTGATCGCGTCATGTCCGCTTATCGGATGCCTAAATCGAATGAGCAAGAGGTTTCATTGCGCACGGATGCGATTGCTGATGCTACAATTGGTGCATATACAGTACCCATGGAGTCAGCAAACCATGCTTACATGTTGCTGGAATCATTGTTGGAATTGGCCAGACATGGGAATGCGAATGCGATTACTGATGTTGGGGTAGCTGCTCTTCTTGCCAGTGCTGCATGCAAGGGTGGTATTTTCAATGCTGAAATCAATCTGCATTCCATGCATACAGAGGTAGGTCCGGCCCTTTTGGAGATGAAATCGTTGCGCGAGCGTTGCAGTCAGGTTTCACGTGAAATCATGCATACTATTCATGAACGGATGCAGTCATGAGAGCGGACTCTAGCCGGTCCATCGCTGCGTTGATGTCGGACACGCTTACAGCACCCACACTGATTCGGAACCAGCCGGTATCTTCCTCCAATCCGAATGCTTGGAATGGAACGATTGCGACGCCGGCCGATTCTAGCAACCATTCGCGTATCTCTTCGTTGGACTGAAGACCAAGCAATGCAAACAGATCGAATCGAGTGCTGAGGTAAATTCCACCTTCTGGTTCGACGAAACTGACCCCGTATTGAGATAGCTCGCTGAGTCCTTGTTGGAGGGCAGACATGCGATCTGCGATTCGTTGATCCAATTCGCCGAAGTATGATTCGAGAACCGCAGGTTGCGAGTAGAGTTTCGCTGCTGCTTTCTGAATCGGTCGGGCGGGCCAAGCGCCCATATGTCCAATCAAGGCGACCACAGGCGGTGTCATGGCAGGTGGCAGAGCCATCCAACCGAGTCTGAGGCCCGTGCACGTCAATGACTTCGAAATAGCATCCAAAGTGATGGTGTAGTCGAATATCTCCGGACAAACCTGAACCGGATGTACGTGTTCGACATGGGCGGCCGTCATCGTTGAGTAAACCTGATCATAAACCAGCATGACTGGTTTTTGCCCTTCATTCTCTCGAAATCGATTCTCAGCGAGGATGACCTCGCAGATTGCGGCCAACTCCTCACGTGTGAAACAGGTTCCAGATGGATTCAGGGGACTGTTCAGAATCAATACACGCATCTCCTTGATGCGTTCGGCAATCGATTCTGCTGTTGGAAGAAATCGACCCTCTGGCGTACCAGCGATTGGAATGTCTACAGCATCATTGAGGTGAACGTAGTAGTGATTGTTCCATGCTGGAACACCGTGCGCAAGACCATCCCCGGGTTCTAGGAACAATCTGAATGATGAATAGAGGACGGGCCGCGCTCCAGAACCGACGATGATGCCCTCGGGTCCGACGTCGAGGCCGTATCGATGTTTCATCCAATCTGCTAGACTCGCTCTCAATTCTGGGAGACCGGCTGCTGGTGGGTAGTTCGTTTCGCGTTCGGAGACTGCATCGATAATCCCGGAGATCAGTTCGTCAGGGACATCAAACTGTTCTGGTGAGAAATCGCCGACTGTGAACGGGGCGACATCGTGACCGTCAGCAATCATTGCTCTGACGGTGGCAGCGATGGTCAGGATTCTGCTTCGTTCCATTCCGTTTGCCATATCCGATAGTCTCCAGTCACCTCCGCCCATGCCTACTGTCGCTTAGTGACCGTTCTTAGCCTGAGCCCTCTCTACAGCACAGACATAAGACTCAAGGCGGCAGGCGCGTGCCCATAATCATGATTCGGGGTCATTTGTCTGAAGGTATTCCAGATGTCATCCCCAATCATCCAGGTATCGACCCGGATGTGGATCATGCTCCATCTCGTAGAGATATTCTGACTGACGATGAGAAGCAGTTGTCCTTGCACAACGCTCTACGATATTTTCCCTCTGATACGCACGATGTCTTGGCTCCAGAATTTGCGGATGAACTCAATGCCTACGGGCGAATTTACATGCATCGATATCGACCCACTCATGAAGAGATGCGTGCCTATCCCATCGACACATATCCAGCGAATTCACGACATGCTGCAGCGATCATGCTGATGATCCAGAACAATCTGGATCCGCATGTTGCTCAATTCCCACACGAATTAATCACGTACGGTGGCAACGGTTCCGTCTTTCAGAATTGGGCACAATATCGAATCACCATGCGTTACCTATCTACAATGACTGATCATCAAACCCTCGTCATGTATAGTGGTCACCCGTTGGGTTTGTTTCCCAGTCACCCGAAAGCCCCACGCGTTGTGGTGTCTAATGGAATGGTCATTCCAAATTATTCGAACCAAGAGGACTACGAACGAATGAATGCCCTTGGCGTTAGCCAATATGGGCAGATGACTGCGGGTTCATACATGTATATCGGTCCGCAGGGCATCGTTCACGGAACGACTATCACCATTCTAAACGCTGCCAGACGATATCTTGGGCGTAATGATTTGGCAGGGGTAACCTTCGTGACTTCGGGTTTGGGTGGAATGTCTGGTGCACAGGCCAAAGCTGCAGTCATTGCAGGTGCGACCTGTCTTGTTGCAGAAATCAACCCCGTATCCGCACAGAAGAGGCTGGATCAAGGATGGGTCGACGAAATCACAGATGATGTCGATGCTGCCATTGACAGAATGGTAGAGGCGAGTCGGGATAATCTTGCAGTTTCTATTGCATTCATTGGCAATGTCGTCGACCTGTGGGAGCGACTCGTTGAACGTGAGGTTAGTGTCGATTTGGGCAGTGATCAAACGAGCCTTCACAATCCGTGGCAGGGTGGATACTTTCCTGTAGGAATGTCTTTTGAGGAATCGTTGGAGATGATTCCCAAGAACTCAGATCAATTTCGTAATGCCGTCCAAGATAGTTTGGTTCGTCACGCCGCTGCAATCAATTCTATGGCAGAATCTGGCATGCACTTCTGGGATTATGGCAATGCGTTTCTCCTCCAATGCTCTCGCGCGGGGGCGGACATCAATGACGACCAAGGTCGTTTCAGATATCCTTCATATGTTGAAGATATCATGGGGCCGATGTGTTTCGACTACGGATTTGGCCCCTTCCGTTGGGTCTGTTGTTCTGGGGACCCTGACGATCTCATCGTATCAGACTCAATCGCAATCGATGTATTGACCGAACTATCCACACAATGTGATGATCAAATCAAACAACAGATGTTGGACAATATACGATGGATCGAAGATGCCGCTCTCAACGCGCTGGTCGTGGGGAGCCAAGCACGCATTCTCTATGCCGACGAGATGGGTCGCCGATTGATTGCTGAAGCGTTCAATCAGGCCATACATGATGGTCGTATTTCCGCCCCAATCGTCTTGGGGCGAGACCATCATGATGTAGGCGGGACCGATTCACCCTATCGAGAAACATCGAATATTCACGACGGCATAGAGAATGC
>CAXEUI010000054.1:0-6730 GCA_963999335.1 uncultured Candidatus Poseidoniales archaeon | reverse complement strand
GGGAAGACCAAGACCCAGACCAAGTCGACAAAGTGCCAATAGAGACCGAAGTACTCGATGCTCACCGCATTCTGTGGTGTGTATCCGCCTCTGAATGCCTTGATGACCATGTAGAACAGTGCGACCATTCCACCGAACACGTGAACACCGTGTGTCCCTGTGGTCACATAGAACGTAGAGGCCGACATTCGTATATCGAAGATAGCAGATGCACCCGCAGCACAAGCTCCTGCATGATCCTCCCCTCCGTGATGATCCCATTCATGACAATACGTATACTCTGAAGCATGTATTGTGAATCCATCAGCCAATAAACTCGGTGAATGGAAGAGGGCATCTTCTCCATGTCCAATCTCAAATCCAATGAACCATTCAACCATCTTGAAGATCAAGAAGAGTGTTGCAAGTCCAAGTGTTGACAAGAGGTATTTTCCAACCTTGCTGTTGCGCTCAGCATCACTCAGGCTCGTATCCTTCGCGGTCTTCAGTGCGAGAACAATGGTGTATGATGAGATAATCAATGCGAACGTGTTGATTGCACCGGGAATGAGTGTATCCGGCATGAAGCCCAATGCTGCGTGTGCATGCTCTTGATGGTAGCCACCCTCAGCAATGAAGTATGATGCGGGCAACCAGCACGCTTGCCCTTCTGTGAAGACACCCGATGCATACAGCGTTTCGCAATTATCAATCCCGGTTCGATATCGAAGATAGGTGCTGAAAAGACTGGTGAAGACCATCATCTCAGACATCAGGAACATCCAAACGGCGACCTTTCGAATGTCGATGGTTCGGAAAGGTGCCCCTTCTGATTTGGCTTCATAGGACCCGTCGTGACTCCAATCCTGTCGCCAGAACACAGTGATACCAGCAAAGAAGATTGCCAGTCCTGCGATGAGAAGACCGACCTCTGAAGAGTGGATGGCATAGGTCCAGATGTCCGCATTGTCATCCCAACTCTGTGTGAAGACCTTGGTGAATCCGAGCAGGAAGAAACTGGCACCGAAGGCCAACATGAGGGGGGCCCATGAGTTGTGAGGGGCTCCACCATGGCCATGGGTCCAATCGTGGGGGCCCCAGTGGCTGTGCTGATGATCATGGTGATCATCATCGTGTCCACCGTAACTCATTCCTCCTCACCTCCATCATCTTCAGGAATCATCATCCATTCGATTAATCGCCCAAAGAATCCAGGCTCACCTTCGTCATGGACTTCAGCGAATTTCATGTGAGGCAGGTTACTTGGATCGTGAGAAGGCGTGGGTGGTGGGCTTGTGACCATCCATTCCATGGACCAACCGCCCCAAGGGTCACTCGGTGCCTTTTGGCCCCTCAGACCACTGCTAATCATATTGTAAACGAGAATCAGGTTGCTGGCAAAGAACATGAAGGCCGCAATCGTAATCATCATGTTCCAATCTGCAGCCTCAGCGGGCAGTGCAAAGTATTGGTCTGTGGTGATGAAGTAGGTATGTTGCCTTCGAGGCATGCCTTGGATTCCCAATCTGTGCATGGGCCAGAAAACCAAGTTGTACGAGATGAATCCGGTCATGAAATGCAGGATTCCTAGTTTTTCGTTCATCATTCGACCCGTTGCTTTGGGGAACCAGTAATAGATTCCAGAGTAGAGTCCGAAGACGATTCCACCCACGAACACATAGTGGAAGTGAGCGACGACGAAATAGGTCTCATGCAAGTGTAGATCCATGGCTACAGCAGGGAAGTACATTCCTGAAATTCCACCCAATGTGAATGTCACAAGGAATCCAAGCGCCCACAGTGTGTGGGTCCGATAGACAAGACTGCCACCGTGCATTGTCTGTAGCCAATTGAAAATTTTGATTCCGGTTGGGACCGCGACCAGCATCGTCGTCAACATCGTCACGAAGCGCAGCACGGGGCTCATTCCTGAAGTGAACATGTGGTGTCCATAGACAATGAACCCGAGAATGCCAATGCCCGCGAGTGCGAAAACCATCGATTTGTAACCAAAAATAGTACGTCGTGCGCTGGTCGACAGAACTTCGGAAATCACACCAAATGCAGGAAGCACGACCACATACACCTCAGGATGTCCGAAATACCAGAACAGGTGACTCCAGAGCAGTGGATCACCTCCACCCGCCACTTCGTAAAACACAGTCCCTACCGTTCGGTCGAGTAAGACCTGAATCAATCCGATTCCAAAGGCAGGAATTGAGATGAAAAGCATCAGTGTCGCAATCAGCATTGACCAAGAGAACAATGGCATATTCATCCAACCCATGCCGGGCGCGCGCATCGTGCAGAACGTGGTCATGAAGTTGATTCCAGAAATGGTCGATGAAGCAACCAATAGAATCTGGCCAGCCACCCACAACGTCGCTCCGGAGTGGGCTGTATGTGATACGATGTAAGGTGCATAACCAGTCCAACCTGTATCCGCACCTTGTCCACTGAAGATTCCAGTGAAGATGAGAAGCGCTGCAGCAGGGTTGAGCCAAAATGCTAGCGCATTCAGTCGTGGCAGGGCCAGATCATGGGCGCCAATCTGCAATGGCACAATCCAGTTTGCAAATCCAGCAATCATCGGCATCGCTGCGAGGAAAATCATCGTTGTACCGTGCATGGTGAAGAATTGATTGTATTCATCTTGGGTCAGGAAGTCGTTTCCAGGGGAGGCAAGTTGGATGCGGAAGATCATTGCGAACAGACCACCGACACCGAGGAAGAAGAGACCGTTGAGCATGTACAGTGAACCGACTTTCTTGTGGTCGGTGCTGGTGATGAAATCAGTGAACCATGGCCAGAAGTTCTCCCAAGCGAACGCGTCTGGATTCTGTCTGTAGAAGACCCAGATTACACATCCTAACGTGATGATTATCATCAGTAGAATCGCACTTGCAAGAACGGTCAAACCACTCGCCTGTTCAGTGGGCTGGGGTCCGACATCTACTGTCAGACGACCATACATGTCTCCTCCACTGGTCCCATCTCCGTTCACGGAGTTGGTGTGTAGAATGAATTTCGCCCCGCCGTCCATGGGCGCTGTCCATTCCACTTGCCAGAGTCTCTGATCATTGCCTTGACCACTGTCTTCGTTGTCTATGCCGAAGTGAGTAACGCTTCCATCCGGGTTGGACTTGACCATCTCATCGACGGGTGCCAGTGTTCCTGCGCTGGCCCACAGATGGAACCCACCGAGTGCAGAAGGGTCAGAATTTTCCTCAAAGGAGGGCCCGCCAGTGAATGTGATGTTGAGTGTGTAAGTTCCTCCAGCTTCCAACTCTTCAGGGAGCCCCTCAAGGCTGGGCACGACCTCTTCACTTGGGCTCTGTCCGTGACAGGTACATCCATCATTCTGCACACCGGACACACCAAAGGGGTATGATTGCGCACTGGGTGCGACAGCAACTGCCAGCAATAGAATTGCAAGGATGGCAAGAGACCGAGGCTTCTTCACTGAATTCAGCATCATATTCCCTCAAGCATGGACCTCGATTACTGCGGTCATGTAGCTGTGATCCTTGCCACAGTATTCTGTACACATGAGCAGAGAAGAACCGATTTCGTCATTACTGGGCGTGTGGTAGAGTCGTGTGTACATTCCTGGTTGGGTGTCTTCCTTGAGGCCCCAATCGAGGAAGAATGGAGCGTGTGTGACATCCAATGATGTCATGTTGAACATGTAAGATTCCCCAGCCTTCACTCGGAGCAATGGCCTTGTCTGACCTTCGACATCAATGTTGGTTACTTCACAGATATCCGCATCCAGATTACCGCAATCAAAGTTCCAATTCCATTGGCTTGCCGTGACTTTCACCTCGTGTGCGTCCGGGTCTGCAGTCCACAATTCGTCAATGGGGCCCCACGCAATGAAGGTGAGATAGACGAGGAGGATGAATGGTATAATCGTCCAAGTCAATTCCATCGTGAGGTTGTCATTTTCTTTGGGGAAAACACCTGGGATGAATTCATCTGCATCATTGGCTAAGGATTTACCATCAGGTGAAAGGTACCTTAGTGAGTGATGGAACATCCAAACCATGACGATAACGAGGACGATTAAAGCCCAGAAATTGAACTCGTCAAAAAGGGCCCAGAACACCTCGCCGCCGGCCTCCATAGTCTATCCTCAGCCGGCTCGGAGAGAGGACGCTATATGAGCGTTGTCTGGCCCCCCGTAGGGGGGTCAGCAAAACGAATTGAAACACAATATCCATCCGATTAAATCAAGAAGCAACATCTGTGGTTGCGCCTCGATGGGAGATTGGCCTGAAGGGCTCCTCCGCGAGGAGGCGGACGCGGTAATATTGGCGCTCGCCGTTCAACCTGCAGCCAAGCGTGTTGGGATTGAAGGAATCGATGTTTGGCGCGGTCGTTTGCAAGTTGCTGTACAGGCGCTCCCTCAGAAAGGAGCCGCCAATGAAGCCGTCTGTGAATTGCTCTCAGAAGCATTCGGGATTCCACTTGTATTCGTTGAGATTATCGCCGGTCATCGGTCACGCCAGAAGTCGGTTCGATTGCGTGAAGTTACACTCTCAGAGATTGAATTACACTTGGAGGCCTTTCATGTCGAATCATCGTGATGCGCGTTACACCACCGCAGGTCAAGCCTTGGGTGAAGCACGCATTCGCAATCGTATGCCAGTCTCTGGAGGGTGTGGTTGTCCAATCCTTGTCGAAGGAAGGAAGGATGTGATTGCTCTCAAATCGATGGGATTCACTGGACCCATTGAACAGGTGAATCGTGGTTGGAATCAATCTCGTTTGGTCGCCCATATCTTCGAGACCTATGGCATTCTCAACAAGGTGGATCAAGGCGCCTCTGTCATTTTGCTCATGGATTGGGATCGCACTGGCGGCCGCCTTCAACGAAAGATTGGTGAGAGATTGCAAGCCTTTGGAATGCGCATTGACAATGAGACGAGAATGGAATTGGTTCGAGCCATGAAACCTGAAGGTCGTACCGTTGAGGGATTGAAGGCCCACGCTGAAAAATTACGTCCATACATCGATCAGATTGATCCAGAGGGAACTGAAGAAGAGTAATCACTCGATGTGGATGGCAACTCGAAGATCCAAGCGCCCTTCCAATCTATCTCGAATCTGGTCTAACTCAGCCAATCTTCTGGCCAGTTCATCCTGTAGTTTGGTGATGAGGCTATTCTTCATTCGAATCCACCGCGGGTCTGGCAATCTACCTTCAGATCGAGCGGCCCAATCCGCCTCAGCGAGTTGTGCCATTTCACGCATGATTCTTCGATGCCAAGCATGTTCAGCATTCTCACGCAGTTCACCGATAAGTGGCAACAGACGAAGTCGTTCGCTTTCCAATAACGCGGCTTCAATCGGGTCCAGCAATGCTTGCATATCATTCTCACCAATGACGTCACCCTCGCGTAAGAGTTGCAGAGGTTCTGCCCCATCATCGAGGACAGGCACACCTTCAGCATCGAGATAGAGCCAGCGTCTGACGGTGGTTCTTGTCAGACTGTCAACCGTCCAATCGATGCAGACACACCATGCGGCTTCTTCAGGTGTCGAATCTCGACGTTCAACCTGTAGAAACAGAGGTGAATCACCTTCGGTTTCCGTGAGTACTCGAACGAGTGGGTGATGTGGTGTGATGAAGATGTGCTGAGGATTGAGTCTAGCGATATCTCTCTCAAAGACCACATGGAACCAATGAGGGCCAGAACGATCTACAGCAGTGGTGATGATATCCATCCATCCTACAGTGTCCCGGTCAATTCGTTGTGGGTCCATCGCCCGTTGCGCCAATTCATGAACAAGATTCGCCTCCAGCCGGAGCATCCAAATTCCAGGTTCACGAGTCGGATGCAATTGAGCGTATTCTCCCAGTTGGTGCATCAACCAATCCTGCAACTGTTGGGCACTGATGCCAAGGTGATGTCGATGAACTGAATTTCGAAGTGCAGAGATTCCGGGGTCGGGGCCGACCCATTCGCGTTCTTCGGTGGCACGCTCTTCAAGCCACATCTCCCGCTTGTCCAGTAGTGTCAGAACATCGTCATCATCTTCACTCGAAGCATCTTCAGCGGTTACCATTCGCAATCCGACCGGCCGGTCCAGTTCAGTTCGAGCCACCATTCGCATCGCTTCCCCAAGCAGAGGATCAAGCATGCCGAGTGCATCTTCAAAGAGACGGATTCGGTGATACAGTCGATGGAGGATTGCTGCATCAATCGTCCCCTCGACAGCGAGATTCAGAATCTGTATTTCTTCTGCGGTTTGACCGAATCGATCCAGCCTGCCAATTCGTTGTTCGATTCGCATCGGATTCCATGGCAGATCGTAATTGACCAATCTGTGGCAGTGTTGTTGGTCCAAGCCCTCGCTGCCCACTTCGCTTGATAGGAGAACATCGAATTCACCATTTCTGAATCGTTCTCGAATCACATCTCTATCTTGCATTCGAGTTCGACCGGTGATGACCTCGCAACTGATTCTATCAGCAGTCAGACGCCGTTGAAGATGCTGAAGGGTTCCATGGAAATGACTGAATTTTTCCATTTACAATAGGTGATTATGATGGCGATGGAATTCTCCAGATTTATCCTGATGTTAACGCATATGGAATACCTGAATATGTACCGGGTGGAGCTCCACTTACTGGTTTAACTGCTGGTTATTTCCTTAAAGAAGGCCTTAACTCCGATGAAATCACCTCAGTTTACCCCGGTAATACCGATCCATCATTCTATCTTGAATGGCATGGTATTGATGG
>CAXEUI010000053.1:0-6781 GCA_963999335.1 uncultured Candidatus Poseidoniales archaeon | reverse complement strand
TTGGGCCTCATCGACAGAGAGGCCGATGACTCTGGACATGCTCGCCAGAAATACGCGCCCAACATGATTGATATTGACCGATTGTGCCAATTGTGTTGTAATCTCGCGCATGCACGGTGGCCAATCCTCTTCATCGGCCGATGTGAATGATACCTCAGTACTCGCTTGATGTTGGAGAAGACCCACGATTCGCCCTACTTCCTCAGCCATCCGACCTGCAAACGCTTCGTCCATTCGCTCCATTCTCTCTCGACATTCGTCGATGAGTTGTACTCTGATTCGTTCTTTCAGAAGCCTTGAAAGACGCTCTTGACTATTCTCAGAAGCTCCGGGAGAAAGTGTCACCCAACCGTTTCGAAGCGGTCGGTTTGGCAACCGCCAGTAAGAACCGCTGATCTTGGGGCATATCTCGATGAAATCAATCATCGGGACTTCCCAATTTCCATCTTCGCCCATGCGCACGCCACTGAGATAAGTCTCGGCGAGGCGTTGAAATGACTCAGGTTGCTCGATTTGCCCCCATAGGTGATCGGCACGACTGGCCTCTCCTTCCGCCCAACGTCCCAACAATCGTTCATCGAAGGATGCACAGACGGTAACCATTGCATACAGGAAAGAGAGGCATTCGACCATCTGTCCATACGGGGTGTGGATATCGATAGATGTCGTGGCATCAATGTCCTTGCTGACAACCGATTCGACAAGGCGCACCCGCGCGCGTACGCGGACGGCATCCAGCCAGTCTGTATCGACCAAGGATTCCAGATCGACCTCGTTCGCATCCATATGTTCCTTAATTGCAGGTTTCGCCTGTGGAAGGAATGGATACCTTGCCATCACAACCGGGTCCTCGATGGCTGGCGGCTGCAATGGCATCGGCATGGAGTGTCTACCCCGTGAACGAGGGTTCTTCAAGGCTCTCTATACCTCCGGAAGAATGTGGACCCCAGTTCATTCCCCGACCTGATTGCAATTCAGGATGAGATACGGGCTGATTTTGGATGGAATCTCGACGATGACCTAACCTCAGCAAGGGAACTGCGAGATGCTTGTGAAGAGAAAGCGTGGAACCATGACTCGTGGACCGATCGAGGACGACAAGCGACATTGTTTAGACTGCAGGAACGACTGATATCCCGTCCCGTGACCGTGCTTGGAGCTGCCGCAGAGCCTGATGATGTTCGAGCAGCGATTCAGGACGGTCATGGCATCATTGCTGCGGATGGTGCGGTGGGTGTTCTCACTGAGATTGAATTCTCTGAAATCGCTTGGAATGCGTTGCTGTGTGTCGTCAGTGATGCGGATGGGGGAATGGAACATCTCGCAATGGCGGCCGCCGGCTTCGCCCGCAATGCGGTCGGCCGGAAATGCCCGAAGATCCCATTCGTGCTACACGCACATGGGGACAATACTGACAATTGGACAGCGCTTCTGGATGTCCTGCATCTATACGATACACCCCTCATTCTGACTCATCAGACACCAGAACACATTCTAGGGATGCACAATCCAGGCGGTTTCACCGATGGGGATCGTGCTGTTTGCTTTGCACTGGCCATGAATGTCATGCCGAATCAAATCACTCTGCGGGGATTTCGGACCGATATCATCGGACGCTGGACAGGCGCAACCCAACCTGAACGAAAGATGCGTAAATTAGAGTGGATGAGGCGTGTCCTTGAGATTGCGGGGGTGAATTTGTGAATCTGGTCCACGAGGCGATGGCGCGCGAATCAAATCCCGAAGGGAAGAAGAAGAAGAAGAAGGACGAGAAGAAGAACGCCCGCATGAGATTCATTGCGACACTGGTCACATGGCTCCTATTGAATCTCATCTGGCTTCAGGCCTCACAAGCGATTGCGGTGAATGAAGTCAACGAACATGGTCGACAAATCAATGGAAATTATGTCCTCAATGTCCCGAATATGATGAAGATGGACAGAGAGATTCCTGTCGATTTATCGTGTGATTTCAAACCCAAGAATTCAACGGTTCCGGTGGTTTGGGTTCAAATCCAACACCAGTCCCCCGACGGTGAGAATTCCATTGTCTGGGAAGGGAATTCCACCGATGATTGTCCTGATTTCGCGTTTTCTTTAACGCCCGGCAAACATTCGTTTTACACCACGGTTCTCCAAGGAGAAGATGCTGACCTTTACCCCTCAAGAAATCTAAGTGCGGAAATGGAATTGGGAATGCATCTATGGCAACCATTTCGCATTGAGGGATTCATTGTAGCCAACGTTCTAGGCTTATTTTTGGGCATTGCCGATCGTGCCATAAGAGGCATCATTCGAAGGCGTCGTGAAGCTCTGATTCGGAACATGCCGTTGCACAAGCTTCGACAGAAGGAAGAATGGGAACAAATCACTCATTCGATCTCTGGAGGTGAAGCGGTTGAAGTGGAGGATTTGGTCGGATTCCAAGAAGAGGACGCTGATGAGAGCATGGAGATGCAACGGCGACGGATGCGAAAGCAATTCGCTGCACAAACCGCTGAAGCCGATGATGATACGGATGCCTTCATCGACGAGGAAGCGATGGACCAAGACGATGAATTGGGCTCAGGAACCACCGAAGGATTGACTGGAGAAGTCGAGGAGGATGAAAGCATCCGTACAGTCGGAGATTTGTGGCGCAAACTCAGCGGAAGTGAGAAAGAAAAGAAGCGTAAGCGCTGATTAGCCACTGATGAAATCATCAAGTGTGAATACGGTCACACGATCATTCTTGAACAACGAATCGGTACTACTGACCAAAGCATCGACGCGTTGACGGGTGTACAGGTCAATTTCGTAGTGATCTATGACATGCTGCATCACCCGGATGTATTTGCGTACTGACCCCTCACTTACGGTCAGTACGAGATTGCCACCGCAGAGATGAACCTCCCCCCGTGCGAAATCAATGCCCGAACGCATGCCTTGATTGCCTCGAGATTGTTCGGGTGTTTTGATGCATTTTCCAGACAATGGCATTCGACGATATGATTCACCACAGCGGACACAACGAATCTTCTGAGTGGCAAAGGCCCGGAGATTTCCACGAAGGTCGGGGAGGAAATGAGATTCTACGACTTTACGCGCGACGTTGCGAACATCAACACCCCGCAATTGTTGTCCGAGAAGAAGTTGCGCATTCATCTTGTCAATCATGGTTTCAAGGGTTTTGTAGGATGAATTCTTGGGGCCGGAATCAATGGATTGAGTATCATGTGTGAAGCCATAACCTCGCAAGGCTCCAATCTTTCCTTTGCGGGTTTCCACAGTATCCATTTGATTGGACAATTCGTATGGAATGGGTTGCTCCTGAGTCGCCTCAAAGAAACCACGATGATACCACCAAGAAGTATCGACGTTCAACGCTTCTTTGTCGAGCTCCTCAGGATTGAGGCGCGTTGAGAGTGTGAGAGGGGCATCCATCTTGCCACCGCGATTGCTGGGGAGCAGAACCTGGCTGAAATTGAGAAGGCAATCGAGAAGCAAAATCAACGCATCCTCATCGCCATCGCAATTGCGACGCTTTGCAGCATGATACAGCGTATGGCCATAGCCAACACTGGCATTCGACCAACCGATGATTCGAGTCAACACACCACCAGATGTGTGTGGAGCAAGGCCCACACAGAGGTGGCCAACCAGATCTTCTCCGGTTTCGGTATTGTAGAATGAATCCATGCCGTAGAATCGTTCCAGCAATTCATCGACGAAGGTGGAGGCTCGGATCAAGTAATCTTCCGCCTTTCGGCTGGGGATGAAATCCTGAGGGTACAATTCAAGAATCTGGTCGTCCTTGGAGAGAGGAATACCATCCATATCGTGCGTGTAACCCAATTCGATCAATCTCTTGATGTCAGTGCCGATGTCTTTGGGTCTAAAATGGGTGATCGGGACATCAATCATGTCGTAGCGAATCGTTCCCGCCTTGAATGTGGGGAGTTGGTGTTTGGCTCGGAGAATGCCCTTTTCCAACGGTTCTGGAAATCGCTCATGTGAAGTCAGTCCTTTGACACCCTTGAATTTCTTCGGGATTCGATCCAATCCCATCTTGATTCGCTTTGTTTCGAGGAGATTGGGGATATTCACCGATTGGTTGATTCCTTTACGATGACCATTCGTCGGCTTACCATCATCAATCGGTTGGGTGCGTCCACCACATTCCGTGGGATCATCGGGAATCAACCGATGATGACAAATTGTGAATGGGGAGCGCTGTCCGCATTTCGTACACTCCCTGATTCCCATGGTGACAAGAATGGTTCTCTTGTTCGCTGCTTCCGTAATCAATCGCTGGGGACCGCCCTCATTCCCAATGGGGAAAATGCAGTGTGGTTTGCCCTTCATCACTCTGGGGGCGGCCTTTTCAGGTCGACCCATGCGAGAACCAATTCTACAGGGCGCTGAAGCAACCCATCGAAGATCGCTGCACTTTCTGACCAACCACAGCGCACCATCGACTGCGTGTTCGTCGAGCAAGGCCTCAGCGGCTTCGAGAACGACGGAGTCATCAGGGCCCTCGTCGACAATCTGTTCGGCTGCTTTCCGGCCTTCCCTCTCGGTCACTGCAATTGATGCGCTGCGCTGACGGGCCGCTGTTTCAGCCCGGATACGGAGAATGGCCCGACGCTGTCCTAGAGCCTCTTGACGGATGACCTCTGAACGACAGATTTCCTGCGCTTTCACGAGTTGATCAAGACGAGAAGCAAGGTGGGCTTTGGCATCAACTCGAATCTCAGGTTTCGTGATCTCACCGGCTCCAATCTGAAGGCCGAGGCCTTCGATGAGAGACTGCCAACCATGCATGATGAGAATATCGGATCCATCATGCATATGTGGAACACCGAGGATCATTAAAGCGGATTTAATCATACCATGTTCTTCGTGATGTGTACCGTTGGGCCAAGGTCCCAATATTGAGTCTGGAAGCGAGTGGATCTGCCCAGGCATCTGTTCAGGAATCGTATTTCGGGTCCCGGACTTCACGGTTCGAGCCTGATTATTGTTAGGCAATTCAACAGGGGTGTGGTCCACTGGTTCCCAATTCTCCACAGCCCCTTGCAATCGCATCCAGTTGCGATCCGGATGGGGTTCCATTGTGAGACCATCTTCGGGATGACTGGCCGGTTCGATGGCAGCTGTCAGCAATGTGTCGATGAGAGGTGAAACGAATTCAAGAGGCAGATCGTTCCACCATTGATTCCATGGGGGTGGAATGGCGGTCAGAAAGTTACGAGAAATATTGACGACAACGTCCCAATCGAGAGTCATGCTTCGCAGTCGGCGGTGCCAGAGGCGTTGGCGCAGGTGATTCTCAAGTTCGCCACTCGACCCATCGATGGACCCATCCACAGGCAATCCATCAGGCAATCGGCGGCGTGATACTCCAAGCATCTTGGCGAATTCATCGACTTTCCCCTCGGTATCCAGTGCCTCCAACAAATCGCTTGCAAACCAGTCAGAGACGTAACCTGAAGGAACCAACGGTTTGTTGTTCTCAGCGAATTCACCATAGCCAATCATCAATTCTCCATTGTCCCATATTGAATGCACATCCTCCTCCAATCGAGACCAGGTTTCTGCTGATTGCACTCGACCATAACGGCCACTGTTCAGTAAAACCGTCGGTCCTTCAAGCTCATCACAGGGAACAACAGCACAGGCTTTTCCAGGTCGCTCAATCATCATCTGAGTCCCAACAGCAAGGAAATCTCCCATCGCATGCATCGACGTTGGATGAACGCCTGCAGCACCGAGGCCAGAGGTCCGTGGTCGGCCGTATCGAAGGCGAAATCCACCGGGTGTGTTGGGTTCTCCAAAGACCGGGCGTCCAGCGATGATCTTGTCCAAGTACCGATCCTCAGTCTTGATCTTGCGCCGCTTGGAACCGGCACTCTTCTCCTTCTCATCAGAATCTCTGGATGCGAAGGATGAGATGAATTCCCAACCGGGAATTTTCAGCCTTTCCGTGTGTTTCTGTATCTTGGTGGCTTTCAGACAGAGACCCTCACCAATGACGAGCATCACACCACCGCGAATTCTCTTTCGAGGCGTATTGTTTGGTTCCACAATATTGCGAACCTCTGGGTATCCTGCACATTCGGTGTCCTCGGTTTCTTCTCCGTTAATCATGATTGGACAGGCCTTGACAATCATCTCGATTTCTTCGGGTGAAGGTTTGTATTGCATTCCACTGCGGTAGAGACCAAACTCCTCCTTGACACGTTCAACCTCAGGCTCGGTTGGCTCATACTTGTCGAGTTTGAGTGCGCGACGAATCATGTCTGCGATGAGAACGGCGAGCGCCTGAGCAGTACCTCCGGCAGCACGAATGGGGCCACAGAAGTCGATGGAAACGAATCGTGTACCATCCAGATTGTTGAGGACACGAACCGATCCGATACCAGCTAGGGGGGCGACAAGGACCGCTTCTGTCAGAATCGCTAGACCAACCCGAAGGCCCGTGTCTATGCATCGATCCACTGGTTCGCCGGCGTCGTCCATCTGCAAAGCAATGTGAACAGCCATGTCAATGGCGACGTCTTCACGTTCTTTCTCAGCCAGGGCCTTTCGAATATTTTCGGCAATAGGAAGGGGTTTGCCATCAACCACCAACTCATCACACAGTAACTTCTCAGCGCGATCTGCTAAATCGATGACCCGTGGAATCTCAACTTTATCATCCAGGTCGAAACCTTTTGCCCGCGCCTCTCCTGCAAGTTGGTATATGGCCTCACACTCTGCATCCAAATTGTTCTGATAGGATTCCATCTCTTTCTCTAAAC
>CAXEUI010000052.1:0-6903 GCA_963999335.1 uncultured Candidatus Poseidoniales archaeon | reverse complement strand
CCATGCGTGCGGATGCATTGGAGCGTCTCGGTGATGATGGAATTGCTTGCAACGTTGAAAGCGTAGAAACCGATTGGATGGGGGATATTGACAGTGACTTCCGGCTCATCAAGGGCACCTACACGGTACCGCAATATCTCGAATGGCAGAATCCTCCGAGTCTGCTGAATAGAGATGCCAACGGAACACCTCAGTTTGTGGAGAATGCCGAGATTCCATTCACACTCGTCATCCCTCAAATCCTCGCTGACAACAATGAGAGCGGACCCTTGGTCGTATTCGGTCACGGTTTCCTCGGCAACGGTCGTGGCGCCATCTCAAGTTGGGCCATAGGATGGATGCAAGAATACGAGGTCGCGATGGTGGCTACGGACATCTACGGTTGGTCAGGCTCTGACTTGGACACCGTCTTCTTGGGCCTAGCGAACCCTGAGTATTTTGAACATCAATCAGACCGGCTGCAGCAAATGCTCGTCAATCAGATGGCGCTCGCGCGGACGTTCAAGGGTGTTTGCAGCGATTTGGCAGAATTGCATCACAATGGAACGAATTTGGTCGACAGTTCGGATGTGCATTACATGGGCTATTCATTGGGCGGCATCTATGGTGCTAGCATCACAGGATTCTCTCCTGATATCGACCGCGCGGCCCTTTGGGTCGGTGGTTCCGGATTCTCCACATTCATTGAGCGAAGCACCAACTATGCGACCTTCTCTGATGGATTCATTCTGCCTCAGGCGTATCCGCAGCGTAACGATCGCGCGTTGTTGATTGGAATCTGTCAACAGATGTGGGATGCCTCGGATTCCGAGACTTGGCTACGCTTCGCAGAGACAGGTTACGGTGACCAGATTCAACCGTTCAACTTCCTTTCCACCATTTCTGTGAACGATGCTCAGGTGCCGGGTATCTCTTCGGACAGGGCCGCGAGAACCGCTGGAATTCCGATGCTCAGTGGGTCCATGATGTCGCCTTACGGAATCGATGTGGCAGACGGTCCAATCACCGGTTCTGCCATCGTCTATTGGGATGGAAGTTACGAGGCCATGCCCGATACAAACGCAGCACCACCTATGGGCGATGCTGGAAAGGCCCACAACGAGATTGCTCCCATCATCCAAGTCAATGCGATGGTCGAGGATTTCCTTCTGACTGGAATCATCAACGATACCTGCGGCGGCAGTTGTACCTTTGATTTTGATACAGATCAAACCAATTGGGATTGAATGGATTCACCCATTCGAAAGGGCGGTCCAATCGACTTCAGCTTCTTCGATTTCAATCTCATCGACATCCATCTGAGCCAACTGGAGTTTGCCGCTCAGTTCGTCATTGACAGCATGCCAGTACGAATAGGCCTCAATGACCCAGATAACTGATTCCCGGGTCCCGTTTCCAGAGCCTTTGACACCGCCGAACGGCAGATGCGCCTCAGCCCCTGTGGTCGAATTGTTGATGCCCGTCATCCCGGCCTTGATTCCCGTCTTGAAACGATAGGCTTCGAGGCGATCATTGGTGTAGATTGCACTCGACAATCCGTATGGACTGGCATTCGCGAGGTACAGGGCGTGTGCGAAATCCTTGGCCTTCACAACGGTGATGGCCGGACCAAAGATCTCCTCATGGAAACATTCCATGTCTTCGGTAACATCGGCATAAACATGTGGCCACATATAGACGCCTTCGGCAGCATCACCGAGGAAGCCGGCAGGCTTGTTGTCGTTGGTGATTCGTCCCTTTCCGTAGAGTTTGGTTGCCCCACTGGTTTCACACATTTCCAAATCTTTCAGGAAATCAACCGCATATTTCTCGGACAACATCGGCCCGTAGAGAACCCCCTCATTGCGCAATGAGTCACCAATGACTGTACTCTCGACCTTGGCCATGAGTTTGCCCATGAATTCATCATAAATATCTTGGTGAATAATCAGGTTTCCAAGGCTTGTGCAACGTTGTCCTGCAGTTCCGAATCCGGCCCAGTAGGCACCTTCCACAGCGTTCTCCATATTGGCGCTCGGCATGATGACCAGTGGGTTCTTTCCACCGAGTTCCAGACTGGCTGAGACCAGATTGCGACCACACACTTCACCAATCATCTTCCCCACGGCTGTACTGCCAGTGAAAGAGATCTTGTTGACCATGCCCTTGTCGACAGCATCGACCAGGTGCTGACCTGCTCCTCTGCCCTTGCCGTGTACGAGATTGATGACACCATTGGGCAAACCCGACTCGTGCATGATGCGCGCGAGCGCGAAGGAGAGTAACGGCGCATCCTGAGGGGATTTCCATACGCAGGTATTGCCACACATGATTGCGGGAATCATCTTCCAGAAAGGCACGGCTGCGGGAAAGTTGCAGGCATTGATAATCCCACAGACGCCGAGCGGGCGTCGATAGGTGAACAACTCCTTGTCCGGCAACTCACTGTTGACCGTTTGACCGTACAGACGACGTCCCTCGGATTGGAAGAAGAGGCAGGTATCAATCGCTTCTTGGACTGATCCAGCCGATTCTTTGAGTGTTTTTCCGATTTCACGGGTCTCGATGGCAACAATCGCATCCTTGTGTTCCATCAACAGACGGCCCATGTTGCCGATGATTTGCCCGCGCGTGGGCGCAGGCGTGGCAGCCCAGTCGGGAAACGCATCACGAGCTGCTGCGAGCGCCTCGTGTACGTCTGCTTCGTTTGAAAGGGGGAACTCGCCGAGGCAATCATCCAGCCAAGCTGGATTGGTGGATTTGAAAGTCGCACCATCGCTTGCTTGTCTGAGTTCACCATTGATGATGTTGTATCCCTTCACACAAGGGTTGCCGTTCGGGTTGTTGTGTTCAAGGAACTCCAGTCCTGTGGATAGAACCTGCGCCATATCCGGTCGAGTGTCATCCCCGTCATGAATGCTCGCCTCTCGGCGCTTGAAGAGAACCCTCCAGACTCACCTCCTACGAGAGGAAGAATTGAACAGGTTTTAGGGGGGGAAGTGAAACCACCCCTTGCTCTGGAGGCAGTGACATGGCTGATGATGAAGACAAGACGCTATCTTTACGCGTTGCAAAAGCGATTCCAAGTGACGTAGGTCATGGCCGAGCCCGTGTGCCTTTTGACAATGATTTGGGTCTCAAACCCGGCGATGTTATCGAAATCAGCGGCGAACGCAATACAGCCGCAATTGTCTGGAGATGCCGACCGGAAGATGCCAACCTCGGTGTCATTCGAATCGATGGTATCATCCGCAAGAACGCGGGAGTCAGCCTTGGGGACCGAGTTTCAATCAAGAAGGTCGAAACCAAAGAGTGCGAGAGACTTGTTCTGAGTCCCGTCATGGCCAAGCAACAGAAAGTCAAGTTCGGCTCTGGAATCGAAGGATTCGCCCGCCGTGGCCTCAACAAGCGCCCTGTGGTTGCAGGTGATCGCATTTTCATCCCAGGCATGACGCTCTTCGCTGAAGCTCTTCCATTCGCCATCGTGTCGACAAAGCCGAAAGGGATTGTTCGTGTTCTTCCCGATACTGAGATTGTCATCAAAGAGGAAATGGTCGAGGATGACGAACCCGGTGAGATCTCTTCAATCATGTACGAAGATATCGGTGGCCTTGGAGATCAGCTGCTGAAGGTTCGCGAAATGATCGAATTGCCTCTCAAGCATCCCATTCTCTTCCGTCGCTTAGGCATCGACCCTCCAAAGGGTGTCTTGCTTCACGGTCCTCCTGGAACGGGGAAGACAATGATTGCGAAGGCTGTCGCCAATGAGACAAATGCTCATTTCACCAGTATCAACGGTCCTGAGATCATCTCGAAGTATTATGGTGAATCGGAGAAGCAATTGCGTGAAATCTTCGATGATGCTGCCTCGAATGCCCCGGCAATCATTTTCATTGATGAATTGGATTCAATCGCACCGAAGCGTGAAGATGTATCGGGCGAAGTTGAGCGTCGTGTCGTCGCTCAATTGCTCACACTGATGGATGGAATGCAGGGCCGTGACAATGTGGTTGTCATCGGGGCTACAAATCGACCCGATGCCATCGATCAAGCCCTTCGAAGACCGGGTCGATTCGACCGTGAATTGGAGATTGGTGTTCCCGATAAGAATGGGCGCCGAGAAATCATGAATATCCACACGAGAGGCATGCCAATCGCTGATGATTTCGACATGGACTGGATTTTGGAAAATTCATACGGGTTCGTGGGTGCAGACCTGATGAGTCTGACCCGAGAAGCGGCGATGAAGGCACTTCGACGTTATCTGCCAGAAATCGATTTGGATCAAGATGAGATTCCACCTGAAGTCCTTGAGAAGATGGAAGTCCAAATGAATGACTTCCGACTTGCAATCAGAGACATCGAACCGAGCGCATTGCGCGAGATCTATGTTGAGATTCCTGAAGTCTCTTGGACTGATGTCGGTGGCTTGGATGATGTCAAGGAACGACTCAAGGAGAGCGTCGAATGGCCATTGACCATGCCGGATCGATTTGAGCACTTTGGAATCAAACCGCCTCGTGGCATTCTCCTCTTCGGTGCACCTGGAACAGGCAAGACCTTGATTGCCAAAGCCATTGCCCATGAAGCGAAAGCGAATTTCATCACCGTCAAGGGCCCAGAACTCATCTCAAAGTGGGTCGGTGAATCTGAAAAAGCGATCCGTGAGGTCTTCAAGAAGGCAAAACAGGCCAGCCCCAGCATCATTTTCCTCGATGAATTTGAATCGATTGCAGGTTCACGTACAACCAATTCTGGCGAAGGCAGCGACGTATCGAATCGTGTTGTCAATCAGCTGTTGTCCAGTATGGATGGCGTTGAATCAATGGAAGGTGTCATTGTCATCGCTGCGACGAATCGTCCCGAGATGATTGACCCTGCATTGCTGCGCAGTGGTCGGTTTGAGCGCGTCCTGCACATTCCACCACCCGATCATGCCAGCCTTCGAATAATTCTCAAGATTCACGCCAAAGATATGCCTCTGGGCAAGTTCAATCTTGAGAGCCTGACCGACAAGATGCAGAACTACACTGGCGCAGATGTAGAGGCTGTCTGTCGCGAAGCCGCCCTCATCGCAATGCGAGCAGAAAAGAAGTCAGTCTCCAAGAAACATTTTGAGGAAGCCATCGGCAGAGTTCGACCTACAATCACACCTGAAATGATCGAGTATTACACCAAGTTGGAAGGCCTCTTGACGAGTGGATTGGAGAGCATCCGACGAAAGACTGACACCTTGATGGGTATCGAAAGTGTTTGAGGTGAATGAATGCCAGCGGCCTTCTCTGCAGAATTGACAGGTCGCCGTGTTGTCGACAGTCGAGGCGACCTACTGGGAACGGTCGTTGATCTCTTCATGGATGATGTCACCGGTTCTGTCCTTGGACTGCTTCTAGAACTTGATGCAGGCCTGGACCCCAAACTGCTCCCGTGGTCAACCTTTGGCGAACATCTGGTCGTTCCAACCGATGAAGTTGCTTCCATCGATGAGGATATTCACCTGACACGATAAGGCTGAATTTGCGACGATGCACGACCTCCCATCACCCCCAAACGGTCTTAAGGCTAAGTTTAGCGTCTCACGGCTGCACATCCTATGGATGTGGGGGGTTTGTCAAAATGAAGATTGGTTCGGTTGACATTGCGACCGTCCTCAAATCCCGAAAAACACGTAGGACAGGTTTGATGATTGCGTTTTACGCTGTCTTGGGTCTCCTATTGTACAGCATTGTCGCATCCTACCTTGTAGAGAGTGACCCTCATCTGTCCGCTTACGATGATGATTGGGATGACCTGTCAGCGTTCCGTGCTGACCTCAAAGGGATGGGCGTCGATACGACAAGCATGATTTCTAGTCCTGTTTTGTTGGGAGAGATCGAAAATCCAGAAGACACGGTCTTCATCGTCACTGGCGTTGAACAGGACACGATTTCCTTGCCGCGATTCACTGGTGATGTTGACGTCATCCAGTTCAGTGAATCCGAAGGTTACACGACAACAGAGATCAATGCAATCACAGAGTATGTTTTCTCGGGTGGAACATTGCTTGTGATGGATGATTTCGGCTATTCTGCTGGACTTGCCGAAAACTTCGAACTGGGATACAGCGGCCATCAACTCTACGATGAGGAAGCGTGGGCCCGGGGTCTGGATTACAACTACGTCTGGATGAATTCCTCAAATCCTTACGATTATACTGGAACTGATACATCGGGTTCGCATCCATGTTATTCTGATGCAGATAACGATGGCATCATCGATCGTTTGGATTCGCTGCCAAACAGCCCTGTCAATGGTGCAGATACACCCTCAGTTGCAGATGCAGGACTCTGTGCTCATCACATTGAGACTGACTCCACTGGCGGCCAATTCTGGAACTTCAGTACAAATTACAACGTCCTACTGAATACGCCATCTGCTTTCGACAAGGATGCTGCGGAATCGAATTCCGATAACATCTACGCGTGGGGTCGTTCAACCCAAGATTCCTATCTTGACACCAATGATGACGGTCAAGGAGACGTTGGCTTCGAGGGTGGCGGCATCGAAAGTGATGAGCAAGGCCCATTCACCATGGCAATCAAGGTCTGTGAGAAGAGAGATTGTGCAGAGGATCCCGGGGCGCCGATGGGTCGCGCCATCTTCGTCAGTGATGGTTCAGCCCTGATGAATGCAATCTACGATTGGGAAGAAACCAATGATGGGACATATGGCGACTTGAATGGCAAGGTGATGCCGAATAATGACAACCGTCGTTGGGTTCTCGATATCATTGCCGAGTCGCTGTTGATGCATACTGCTGACGATAACGGAACTTCGGCAGCTGGCAAGCAGGTTATCTTCGATGAAAGTCGTCATCAACAAACCAGCGTCATGGGGGATACATACAATCTGATCTACTACATTCTGGTTTACTTCACCAACGAC
>CAXEUI010000051.1:0-6971 GCA_963999335.1 uncultured Candidatus Poseidoniales archaeon | reverse complement strand
GTGTTGCAAAACCAGTGCCCCGTATGACCACTGCTCCTAGGCGTCGTGCCTTGATTATGGTCAGTCTGATGATTCTCGCATCTTGGACTCCTCTGGCTGCTTTGCCTATGGCAACCGCTCAGACTGGAACCGTCGCGCAGTGGGGTAGTGAAGGTAGCAATGATACTGGTTGGCTGACGATGGAAGCCACCGGTGCGAATGCTGCTGCTGGACAGATGGCCATGAGCAATTTGATGCTGGATGTCGCGCCGGGCGCCGAGATTGACAATCTGACATTCGAAATCAGAGTCAATGGCTCCAATGGAACTTGGATTGAGGAACCACAGATGTTCCTTCCCGATGGCCCCGCCAGCATCCTTGATTGGCGTGGTCTCGGTAGCCTCGGTCAGCAGAACGACCTCATGAACGGCGATCCTCACATTGGGCGTCTTTCACCCAACAGTGATGTCAATGCCGGATGGGTGTTGCCCGGTGGTTCAACAATCACCGATGTGGTCATAGAAGCTCTGAGGCCAGCGGACACATTCGTCAGTACTTACAGAGTCGATATCGATGTTCGTGATACGGTCATTCACCCAGATGACGGCCGCCTATATGTCGCCCTCGACAATGCAGTCATACAGGTTGATGCGAATAACGATCCCCAGATGATTCACTGGTTCGATGTAAACATGGAACCGTTGGACATGGCGGTGGACGCCGCCGAAGGTTATCTCCACGTCACCTGCGCTGACGGCTTGATTCGCGTCTTTTCGTTGGATGACAGTTCATTTGTTGGCAATTATACCAGTCCATTCGGAGAGACAGTTCACCAGATTGAATCGGTTGGGCCCGGTTTTCTGGTCGCTTCCAACGGCAAAACACTGTGGCAAGTGACCATGGGAGCCAACTTGGCCTCGACTTGGATCGATGTAGCCACACTCTCCACAGGTGACGCCATTACCCCCGCAACCGCCATGCTCGTTGTCAGCACAGACGTTTGGATTGGTACAGATGGAGCGGGTTTGTTCCACTACAGTGGTGGCGCCGTTCAGCAGTACGACACGCAGAACGCCCTCGCCAGTGACAGGGTTGTCGATTTGGAGATGGCCGGCACGTACCTTCTCATCGGACTCGCCGATGCGGGTGTGGCCCGCCGCGACCTTTCAACGGGCAATTGGGTCGCCACATGGAATACTGCAAACTGGCTCCTGAGCGATGAAATCCACGCCATGTCTGCTGTCAGAGGTTGGGTCCACATCTTGGCTGATGATGTCGTCTATTCGTACAACACGACAAGCCTCTCCTTCTATTCTTCATGGGCAATCTCCGACCTCAACCTCGCGCGCGCTACGGGTCAAACCCTGATTCCATGGCCGTCTGGAGGCAGCCGCGCCCCGGCGGACAACAGCGTACTCGTTGGTGACGGTTCGGGCACCTACACCATTCTCCGCCCCAATACGCCTGGGCATGGATGGATGGGGAACTCATGGGATCAGATGGTGATGGCCTCAGGCCCATCTGTGACCGATATGTCCGATGTGGTTGAACTGAACGGAATCCTCTACATCTCAGGCTATCATGAATTGGAAGGAGATTCAATCGAGCGATTCAATATCGCACAATCACGCTGGCAAAGCGCACTCGATATTCCCGTCACGACCACGGGCATTCATTGTCTTGCAACCGATGGCACCGACCTCTACGTTGGGACAGAGGATGCCGGCGTTCTACAGATGTCGGTGGCTACAACAACAGGGCCAGGTGGATTGATCCAGTCATGGGACACTTCGGCCGGTCTGTCGGCCAATGAGGTCATTGACATTGAGCACGATGTATTCACAGACCAGATGATTGCCATTCATCCATTCTCTGGCATGTCCGTCATCGATACGAACTCGACCATTGTCAACGAGACATGGACGACCAACACCGGGGGTCTGGACTCCAATCAGATGAATTCGCTCGCTGTTCGCGGTGGCATCGCTTACTTGGGTACCAACAATCGTGGCGTGGAGCGAATTGACATCGCCAACTCCACTCGATTGACACCCTGGACTTCAACCGGATTGGATGATCTCGAATCGATGCCAATTGCCATCGATGGAGACACCCTCTATCTGGGCCTGTATGGATTCGGCGTCATCGTCTACAACGTGAGTTCGGGTGAACAGATCGATGTCTGGCAGCGAACCGGTGGACCCGGTGGAGGGGGCAACAATCAGATTCCATCCAACAATGTCCTTTCTCTGGCGGTTCTCAGTTCAGGAACCGTTCTCGTGGGGACGGACAACGGCGGCGCGCAACACACATCGAATGGTTGGACCAACATGGGCAGTTCCGGCAATGAGTTCGCGGATGAGTTCTATGATTGGGACTTTGACAATCAGTACATCTACGCAGCTACAGAGACTGGCGCCTGCCAATGGTCCCGCTCCAGTCTTGGATTCCAGAAGTGCTGGGATGACAACCCCGATGGGCTCCCCGCTCAATTCGTATACGCCGTCGAACTCATTGAACCCGGCAGGCTCTGGGTTGGCCATTATGAGGGCGCCGGCGTCATCGACATCACCAATGATACAGTGATTAAAACTTGGACGGCCGGCGTTGAGTCGAACAATGCCAAGACCGTCGTGATTGGTGACATCGCATACATCGGATATGACGGCGTCGGCATACTTCGTTACGATCTCACCACCGATGAGTGGCTCTCTCCATGGGATGCTGCAACTTCCAACCTCCTTGAGAGCAATGGAGTCACATCCATGGTTCAAGATGTCAATCCAGATCGAATCTGGGTCGGAGGCGACATGGGTCTCAATCTCATTGATGTGGTCAACGCGACCCTTGACGAAGATTGGGACCAGGGCACGAATAGCGCAGGAATCACACTCCCCAATCAGGACCCAGCTGAATTGGTCATTGTGGGCGATACACTGTATTACATGCAGGTTCGATTTGGACAAAACGGATTCACTACCAATGACAATGTCTACCGCTACGATGTCGTCAATCTGACACAGCGCGCTACGCTGGATGTCGGCGCTTCTGAAGGGTATTCTGCTCTGGTTCATGGAATGGGCGCTGTGGGTGACGTCATCCACTTCGGCATCTCACAATCACAACAGTGGTGGGAGAGTGGACACATGGTTCGATGGAACCATTCCAGTGACAGTTGGATGGATTCCTTTGAGGGCAGTGGCCAAGTCGAGCGAGTCAACGCACAGTTCGCTGGAGATTGCAATCCAACGCCGACCAATTGCCACCTCTATGCTGCCTACGGCAACACCCCGCTTCACCAGGTCGACATGAGTGGAAATCTTGTTCGTTCATGGGATTCTACGGTCCTCGAGGGCCCCATCCGTGGCATTGTCACATGGGACGGCGCAGTTTTGTTTGGTACGGAAGACGGCATTGCCCGCTACAATTACTCCAACAACTCGTGGTTGTCAGACTGGACAGAGAACAATGGTCTGCCCAACAATGTCGAGGATGCCGTCTATTCGATGAAGGTCATCGGCGACGATCTTTGGGTATCGACAATGGAAACCGGTGGATGGAATCGAAATTCCAAGATTCTCCAGCTCAACGGCACATCAGGATTCTGGACTGTACACGATGCTGGCAGTGGCCAGATTCCAGAAGGATACGGCGCTGATATTGGTATCTGTGATAACATCATCCACATTGCCATGAATCGCTGGGCACAATGGGGTACACAAGGCGGTGTTGCGCGCTTTGATTTGAATTCTGGAACTTGGCTGGCGGACTGGAATCAAGGAAGTCAGGGCGGGTTGCCCCACGACAATCCTGTTGCCATCGCTTGTGATGAAGCATACGACATCGTTTACATCGGATTTGAGCAGGACGATGGCTCAATCGCGCGCTACGATTACGTCAATCTCCGCTTTTTGGCCGAAATTGACGAAGATGACAACACGGTCAGCGAACCCATCTTCCCGGGCGCGATGGTCCATTTCGGTGGGGGCCTGCTGGTCGGTCATTACAACAGTGGGGGCATCACATTCGTCGGCACTACTGGGCAGATTATCAGCAGCATCATTCCATTCTCACAGGGCTCTGAGGCCACAAGTATCGCCCATGTCCCTGGTGGTCAAGCATATGAGTTCGCCATCGGGCGCGCGGGCGGCTCCAGCGGATACAATCGTGTTGACAACCTCGATGCAAACGGCCTCATCCCCGGCGCATGGGATAACCTTGCCACCCTCTCGACTGGACGCCTCGCCGAGTTCACTGGCAACGCGACACACATCTGGGCCGCACCCATCGACGACTACTACTCGACCTATGGTTCAGCCATCCTTGAGGGAGTTTACCAAGCCAACGGCAGCATCGAATGGACCCGAGCATGGAATTTGAATTCGTTGTTGGTCAACGAAATGACTCTTGATGGTGACACCCTTTGGATTACGACCACTGGTTGGGGATTGCATCAGATCAATTTGACAACGGGCGTTTACACATTCACTGGATTCCCACTCCATGGCCAGATGGACGGCATGGCTTGGTACGGCAACGAACTCGTTGTCGGGCTCATGGGCACGCCTTCCACTGCTACGGGCGTGCAGAGATTTGACACAACGACTGGACAATGGGGTGCAGGCCGAATCTCCGCAGGACTCCCCAGCAATTTCGTCCGAGACTTTGAGAAGATTGGCGACCTCGTCTACATCGCAACCTTCGCGGGAATCGGTGTGTGGAATCTATCCGCAGACGACTGGGAAGATCCGATGACGACCGCCGACGGCCTTCCAACATCATTCATCAATCACTTGGATTCTGATTCGGGGGTGCTCATCATGGGCACACCCTCAGGAATCCTGACTTATGATCCAATTTCAGATAGTTTGTCAACACTATTTGGCAGAGGTCAAGGATTGGTTGGAAATTCAGTCGCAGGTGTGGCATCTACGTATTCTACGACAGGTGCACTTACGATGTTCATCAGTCATGATGGCGAAGGTCCGACTCGCCCTGGGTTCAGTGAAGTTGCCGTAACAGCCACCACCATCTCGACTCCAAATGGAATGAGCACTAGTTTGGCGTTCAGCGTACTGGACACCACTCTCATCGATGTTCTACCAAGCAATGTCATCACGGCTTTGGCGGATGATTGGTGGGGGGTACACATTGCGACTGATGAAGGTCCGATGATGCACTGGAATGGCGCCACAGGAGAGATGGAACAGGGTGCCGCCCGTTCCTCCTTCGCCAACTGGCCGATTCAACAGATGTCCAGCGACGGTCACAACATTCTCGCCGTCTCCAATTTCGGTGTTGACCGAATCAGCCCATCGAGCACGATGCACCCAGCGACTCGATTGACCACATATGGCAATCTGGTCAGTTCCGTCATCACGCAGAGCGGCATCTATGTCGTCGGCGCTGATGGCCTCCACATCTGGGGTCAAGCACCGGCTTTCGTCGAGAAGGATCGCGATTCTATTCTAAGAGCTGAGCCACTGATGATCAACTTCGGAGGCAACGCCTTTGATGTCACTGATGAAGCCCGTCCAGGCAATCAAATTGTGTTGGTGAATGCCGACAACCCCGTGACACTCCCGGCGTTCGGTACAGCCGGCCCCGCCAACATTCCGATGACTCAGGATATGCTGACAATCTCCAGTCCGGTTGCGGGCGCCGCAACCTGGGTCTCGAGCACCCGCCTGAATTACTCAGGCACATGGGACCTCGCAGAACTCGATGTCACTCTGCAGAACATCGTTCAGACTTCGATAGAGAACAGCGTCCTGACTGTCAATGGTCGCAGTCTGCACATCCAACTCCAGAGCCCAAGCAATGGTTCCCTTCAGATTCGTTTGACTTATGATTGGGTTCGCATTGAATCTCCCTCCGAGATGATTGATATGTTCGATCGTCCCAATGATGGCGGTGGCATTCTCACGGCACAGTGGACCGTAACTCAGGACCACACATTCACGGCTTACAGAATCTATCTGCGCCCGGGCAGCAATTGGACAACAGCCCCAACATCAGCGGACCTACTCTCCACGACATGGGATGCCCGTCTGCCTGATTGGACTCGGGTCACAGCCGATCTCAATTCACACAATGGCCAACCATTGGTTGATGGCACTCCCTACTGGGCTGTGATCGTCATTGAGTATCCCGATGGTAGCATCGGCGAGCCTAGCGCACCAATTGGTCCTGCGACACCGACAGATGAGGTCCCAGCCCCACCAGTATGGGCCGATGGGGGACCTGTTCCATACGATGAGGGTGGCCAAGATGGAGATCTGTTCCTTGAATGGGCACCATGCACAGAATTGGACGCCTCGATGACTCGATTCTGGCCATCACACCAGCCAATCAATGGCAATCCACTGGGCCTGCCACGAAGCATCGATTTGGCTCATGAAGCCGGAAACAACACAACAATCAATCCACCTGGTGGTGCAGGCCATCCCTTCTGGATCGCCTTTACTTGTGTTGATGAAAGTGGACAGCACGACCCTGAGAACGCCACCGTCATCGGACCCATTGTGCCGACCGGTGGCATCGATGATGGAACCGCTCCACTCCCAATTGAGAATATTGACGCATGGGACACACCTGATGACGAAGGCGGACGCATCAATGTCAGTTGGACCGTCAATTTGGAAGAGGATTGTTCATGGTACACCATCTTTGCAACGCCGGTCGTATCCGATACACCGCCAGAATTGGCTGACGATGCTGACATCGCTCGTATCGTTGTACCCTGTTCATTCAGGAATTCAGAGATTTTCTCCAACACAATCGAGGTTCTAATCGACGAAATTGGAGGCGCCTACCTCATCGATTTGATGCCCTATTGGATAACCGTGGTCGCCTCTGACAATTGGGGCAACGTCGATTATTTGAACATCACTTGGGTGCAAGCGTTCAGCATACAGAATACTGTGGGTGTAGACCTTGAACAATGATACAGTGCAAGATAAATACTGGCTTCAAAATTTGGTTTCATTTAT
>CAXEUI010000050.1:0-6979 GCA_963999335.1 uncultured Candidatus Poseidoniales archaeon | reverse complement strand
CGCGGGCGATCTCGCCCTATTTCGACCTTCAGGCCGGGATCCGGCAGGATTTCGATGCGTTCTATACCAGATGTTCCCTCTTCTTCAACGGTGGAAATCGATGAGGAAGGGGTCGAAAGCGGAGTGACTACAGACAGCAATAGGATGCCAAGGATACAGAATACAATTCGATGCCGCATACGACTCCCCAATGGTGGGGGTTGCCGAGACCACTTTCTATCTTCCCTACTCTTGACGACACCTATGGTGTCGTTCACAGCCATTTACGCTCTGCATCGAGGGTATGACTCTCAAAGGTGTACTCACCCACTTCGATGATCCATGATTGCTTTGTAACGGCGCCATCATAGTTGTCGTAATCAAGTGTGACTTCGATGAGATAGAGTTCCCAAATCGATTCTCCAGTAATCACCAATTCAAGAGTGTCTCCAGCAATCGACGTATGGGCCAAGAGAGACCCAATCTCGAAATGCGTTGAATTCAAGACTTCACCATCTTGGTTGGAAAAGGAGGCATCGACTTCGACATTGGCGATGGGGCGGCTGCCATAATTGTGGAGTTCCAAGAGAACGACATGACCGGGGCCACCCTGTTTGTAGACGACATCCACGTTGACCGCGTCTCTAGGGACTACCCAAAATCCTAGGGCGAAGATACTGAACATCAATGCAGCCATGAACACGGATGCAAGCACGACGCGGGTCGGCGTCACAATACTGATGACTTCCTTCGCGCGAATGAAGGCCTGCTCGGCAATTTCACGTTGTTCATCAGTGGGTTCAAAGTCGTCCTTGAACACCTTTTCCTTCATCCGTTTGATGCGATCTGTGAGGCTAATCTTCGAATCGTCCGCCGCTTCAAGGTCGGGATTATCGGGGTCGCCCACCAGCGTGTACATGCCCTCAATCTGTTCGTCTTTCTTCGCCATGAGGTCACCCCAGCAATGTGGCCACTCCCGTGGCGATGGCCGTTGTCAGCGGCTCGGGCAATAGATAGTGAGTGGTTTGGGCGTTTGTGCCCATCAAATTGAGAATCGAAAGGTCTGAGGCCAAGCCATTGACACCAATCGTGGTGCCGGTTGGAATGCCACCGGTGACCTGTGCATCAATCAATACGGCTCGGCCGTCAAATGAGGTTTGTCCGATGTCCACTGTCGCCCGAGCGTTGACAATGATACGGCCACCTCGAACATCCTCAATCGTGACGATTGGATACGCGCTGCCGATATAACTCAGGTGAATCGTTGCACTCTTGAGATTCTCACCCGCCGCCTCGAGTTGTTCCAACCACATTCCCGGCTGTGCTGGGACGTCGTTCTGACGGAGATAGAGGCGTTCAATGCCGTCACCACTGCTCATCACCCTCAAACCGAAATCTTCAGTTGGTTCGATGCTCATGTGACTGGCAAGGTTCTGCGCCAGCAGCAAACTGTCACCGCGAGACTCAACGGCTCGACCGCTGGTCGAGATGAACAGATCCATCCCGGGTCCTGATGAAGAGAATATCAATGTCGACATGCCTTGGAAACTGATTGGCTTCGTGATGTCGAAAATCGTGGAGGGTGCTGTTGTCAGATTCATTTGTCGAGGGAGTTCGTGTAAGAATACCGTTGCAGGCCACCATTTCCCCGAATTGAAACGGTTCATCTGAAGCATCAGTGAATCAATCGAAAGGCCTGTTTGACCGGGGTCATCTGCTTCCATGCCAACCGAGAGCATGGACCCCAGGGATGCGGTCATGTCCAATTGTTCGGGAATGCCTTGCAAGAGGAGTTCGTATCGAGTGGATTCAGTACGATCAAGCAATGTCACGTGAATCGCATCCAATGAACGACTCATTTCGTAATTGCTGAAAATCGACAATTGGGGCACGACAGGGCGATAATCGGTGGTAATCTGTGATTCGATCTTTAGATCGGTGGATTGACCCGGCTCGAACCCGAGCAGCATGAGATGCAAGTCGCGACCGTTGTAATTGTTGACCTCGATCATGAATTCTGGGTTTGCAGGCACCCAACCGTCCAATTCGATGTCGATATCCCAACGATCTGTCACGGTGAGATTCTGATAATTGATTGAAAGATCGATTGTCGGTGCAAGGTCAGGCAACCATAGCCGAGCTCTGAATGCGGTGTGATTGTCCTCCGCGAGGTCCGCTTCCACCGAGATGCCGTGCAACCATTCCGGCTCATCAAGCGCCATTCGCCCCTGTTGAGCATCGATAACGAGATCGAAACTCTGGTCGGCATCCAGTTCGACACCGAAGGAGAAGTCGGTTCGTTGATCATCAATCGCACCGCCAGTGACACTGGTCACCAATTCACCGAGCATTCCATTGACACTCTGTCCGAAATCTGTGAACCCTGCTAGGAAGAATGCGATGCCTGCAAGACCTTCGTCAGTGGTGAATTGGGGGACATCTAGAGCGCTGGCTTCGCCGACACCACCCTGAGGCACCTCAATTGCGAGGTTCGAGGGCAAAGGATCGATGAGGACGTGGGCTGTCAATCCGTCCGCTGGTGAGACGTGGGTCGTCTCATCCATGATGACCGCATGGAATGGAGCATCGCCAGGCCCAACGAGGAACCCAGTTCCACGCCCAGCCTCACCGGTAACTCCTGGCATCTCTGCACCGAGGAAGCCGACTTCTGTGATTCCATGCACGCGTGCAGATAGCGTGGCTTCACCGGCGTCTTGATCCTGGATGAACAGGAAATGATCCCCATCCATCGTCTTCGGGTCGGTGGCGTTTGAAATCATCAAAGACAGAGAGCCGATTGGGGTCTGAGATATCCAAGAGACGTCATCACCAATGGCCATCGTGAAATTGCCGGGCAACATGTCAATGTGCAAGACCTGTCTTTGCTGTCCTTCGCGACCCGCATAAACGACTTCGACGATGTCCCGATCCGAGGTAAAGGTGAGTTCGGATTCTGTGACATCGATGTCAAGAGAAGCTGGATGGTCAGAGAGGTAGACGTATTGGAAATCGCTGTTTGGAATATCGATGTTCCCAAATTCATCATCATGGTGTTCAAGGAAGATAACTCGCAATGGGTCACCGCCAATTGCACCCATCGAAATCTGCTGCGACTGTGTGGATACATCATCGATGATGTGGAGTGAATGAAGTCCTTCATGATGCAAACTCATGGCGATTGGGACCAGTTTGTCGACCTCTCCATTTCGACCTTGAACAACCGTCGTACTCTTGTCATCGGCCAACAGCAAATGTGGACCATAAGCAATCGGAAAATCGGTAGAACCCATCGACAATTGAAGAAGACCGATGGGCATGGGTTGACGGCCCACTTCGAAATGGGTGAGCAACTCCAGATGGATTGAAGTCCCTTGTGTAGCACTGCCTGTACTGCCACTAATCACATCGACCAGAGCATTGGGGATGCTGTTGATGATGTTTGAAATGTCAATGAAGAGATCGACAACAGCGAGAATTGTCACATCGAGAATCTTGGAGAAAATATCGAGACTGTCGTCTAATGTTCCCACCTCTTGCTCATCGCTACCACCGAGCCAGAAATCTCCGTAGAGAAGGAGACCTTTGGGCAAATTTTCTGCATTCATCTGTGTCATTCGATAATCTGTTTCAACACCCTCGCGTTGAAACCAAGAAACATACTCCAACGATGTGACCGATTGTGTTGAACGTAACAGCACCAAAGTATTGGGTGGATTTTGAGGGTCGATGGGGAGCGTAGGATCATTGACGTTCGGTGTTGAATCGCGAGTGAAATTCTTGATGCCGAGAATCAACGATAGGCGGCTTGGTAATTGTCCTGGAAGTTCGGGCTGAGATGCGCTGCCCAACATCTGGAAACAGCGTTCAATCTCCACCGGCGTCATCGTTCCAGAAGGCATACCACGCAACCAAACCAAGGTTTCACTGACATTGCCATAGGGTTCGGATGAACTCTCCCTGTAGGCACTTTTATTCTCATGGAAATGCAACCACAAATCAGCACGCTCATCAGCATAATATTCGATTGATGTAAGACCATCTTCACCGATTGTACCCGAACCGGTCGGAAGGACATTGTCCGTTCGAATCGTCAAATCAACAATCGCTGGCAATCGGTATGCAGTTGAATTGGGATGGACTCCGACTTCAAGATAGGACAACTCCCAGAGTTCCCTGTTATTGCTGCTGTCTGCAGGTGCGAAATGGCCATAACCAAATCCAACACCAATCCGACAATCGTGGCTCCAAGAGGCGTTGAGGTGATGCGCATTGGGTTGGTAATGTGGTGGACACTGAGTTTGTCCATCATTGTCGATTTGGATGGAAATAGGTGCAGAGAGTGCAGCAATAGTGATTCCTGTGTCCGTTGAGTTACCAGGTGTACCTGATGTAAATCCTGAGGCTAGCAAAGCCAATGCAGACAATACTTCAGTTCCTGCTGATGATAAATCAAACCAGAATCGCTCAAATCCGACTTGGAGGGCCCAATCGGTCGGCGGGATGGTGAAGTGTGAATCAATCAACCAAACGTATGATTCACCCGATGCAGTTGGATTGATTCCGTAAGCGAAGGGTTTCATCAAAGCGACTTCCAAGGTTTCCATCACACTCCAGATTTGAGCGGATGGATTGATGACCTCGACTCGATATTCAATCGTTGGTTCCAACCACAATTGAGTTGGGAGTGGAGAGCCCATGACACCCCACCCGACTCCGGGGGATGCATCGAAACCAATTGTCAAACCGACACGAATGTCAGGGTTTTCGACGGTGAGTGTATTCGGATCATCATCGCCATCGATATCGATTTCATGCATCAGTGGAGTTTGGCTGAACAGACTCAGGAGGGAGGATGAAAAGGGGACAACAGTGAATTTCTCGTGATTGGGTCCATTGTTCTGTGCTTGATATTCTGACCAGATGATGTAGTCGGTGAGATTGACCAATGTCCCCCAAATCGTGTCAACCAAACCGGGTGGGGCATCATCACCTAGCAAGATGTCAATCGGTTTGGGATGATCAACCCCCATTGGAGTGGAGGGTTGGACAACCAATCCATCTAGGGCTGTATCGATGTGTGTTAACGGATCCTGAGAACCAATGGAACGCACTCCATTGCGAACCGGCGAAAGAGCATTCTCAGCCTGTAATTCAATCTGGTCACTGTCGAGCATCAGGTCACGGGTCGCCAGAACCTCGTGGAGTTCAGCGATAATTCCGAAATCTTCGGCTCGGACCTGAGTGGCCTCTACTGCCATGAAGGGGCTCAACAATGGAAGGATGAGGACAAGGACGAGTGCCACAGTGGTTCGATCTCGAGCGCGGGGCGCTGCGAGAATGAGACGTGTACTATCCTCCATGTTGGTACACACTGCCGCCTGCTCCGCCTAAAGGGTCTCCGACCCTTGTGCGCGAGGGAATGGCGTTCACAATGGGGCTCTCAACGCCGTATGGTACTTCGATTTCCACACTTTGGACAATCGATTTGTGCTTGTTCAATATCTAGGGGCATATCGACGGCGTAATGTTGACCGCATTCTCCACAATTGCCGACAACCTCAGAGGTCTGTGCCGCTACAGGAGCGACTTGGGCAGGGGCGGGTGCCGGCTCCGGTTGAGGGGTGGTTACTGACGGAGTCTGTTGAGACGTCTGACTCAACACATCCGGCAACTCAATGCCACTGGAAAGAACACTTGCACGATTCGTTTGAACGGTCGCGGGTTGCGGGTCCGGTTTGGATTCTGGTACGGGTTCAGCAGCCGGAGTCACTACAGGTTCTGCGAAAGCGGAGAGAAGATCGCTTTCGTCAATGGCACCCGATTGAACCCTGACTGGAGCTTGTTGAGCACCATATCCGGTTCCCACACCAGCAATCTGCGCCATCTCATCGCCGCCACCGCGTTGGAATCCACTGGATGCGCCGCCACCTCTATTCTGGAACATCGACAATTGCTCTTCGCGTTCGGGTTCTCTAGCGGCTGCGGCTTCCTCTTCGGCCAGACGAGATTCTTCCATCTCAATCAATCCTTGATGAGCGCGTCTTTTCCCCATCGCTCTGAACAGGAATATTCCACCCGCAATGACTGCGAGAGACAACAGAATTGCGCCACCTGCAAACACCATCGTCATCGTCGATGATTTCGTTGAAGGTTGAGAGTCTACGTGAACATTCAATTCACGAGTGGAAGACAAGCCCTGTTGATTGGTAACTGTGCAGGTGATGGAATAGTCACCGCTTTTGGTATAGGTCCAAGTCACCAGATCGCCGGTCGCCTGAGCATCATTGGTTGTATCACCATCTTCATCGATATCGACAGTGCGATCGAAATCCCAACTCCACGTCAATGCGGGGGAGTTCGGGTCGGTGGCATTCAGGCGCCAAGTGTTCTCTTCACCAGCCATCACATCCTTGGGTCCAGTGATGGGGTCCAGCAACGGTGAGGTTCGGTCTTGAATGACGACGACGATAGAGAGGGAAGAAGTCAAATTTGCTGAATCATAAACGCGCAATTCCACACTGTGATTTCCAACGGAAGAGAAACTGTAGGTGAAGGTATTGCCCGTTCCCGAATCCGATTGAACGAGGAGGTCATCGGCATACCATTCCTCACGGTCGATTCCAAAATTGTCGAGGCAAGAACTGGTGACCGTGAAGGATTCATCAAATCCGCGAACCAGATTGTTGCCACCATTGATGATCGCGGTGGGCACGGTTGCGTCAGCCACCTCGATGGAGAGTGACGATGTGTCGGTGCGACCATCGACGCCATTGACCCGCAGATTGACGTTGAAGGTACCTTCAGAAAGCCAAGAGACCTCAGCCCACGATTGTGTCAATTCAAAGGTTCCATCATCATCCAGATCCCACTCGTAGGTACTGGTATCGACTTGATCGGAGAGATTGGGAGTGCTGTTGGCAGAAACGGTCACAGTCTCACCGACATCTACGGTCGTTGCAGCATCACTTGTGATGGTTGCATCCAGCATTGGCAACAGTGT
>CAXEUI010000049.1:0-7004 GCA_963999335.1 uncultured Candidatus Poseidoniales archaeon | reverse complement strand
ATAGCGGGGGTCTGAATCACCGGTGTAGTAATTGACCGACGTCTGGAAATTGATGATGATCTCATTCACCGTGTGATCGATTGGAATTTGTTCTGTCATCGTTTTCTGGACCTGGGTGGGAAGAACTTCGGTACCATCGATGACGAAGGTGTGTGACAGATCGTAGGGTGTACTCATTTCACGCACCTCCGGAAATCCCCGGGCACTTTCCATCATTTCACGCCCAAGCACCAGAGAGAGGCAGCCCGGCATGGCCATCGAGACGAAAAGCAACACCATGATGGCGCTCATCGTTTGTCTGCGCAAGCCTGTCATCGAGGTCTCCCCTACCCTCTGGGTGTAGGGGAGTGCCTTTCTGTCTGACGGCCTCAGGACGCGTTACTCTTCCTTCTTGCGACGACGGATACCACGGCGTTTTGAAGTGCCGTCTTCCTCGCTTGATTCAGATTCAGGCTCAATCTTGGTGACCGGATCAGGCTCATCGGGGAGGGTGAAATCACTGCTTGCAGAACGTACTTCATTCCCAACCACAGTGTTGTCGATCATCGCATCGACATTGACCTGTTCTCCTGGGAGAACGCCTTCTTCACCGGTCAATTCGAAGATTTCTTTGCGATAACTTGCATCTGAGGCAGTTAATTCAACTTCAGCATCCGACAAGTGGCGACGTGATTCCACATCTCCAAGGAAGGAATCGAGGTCATGTCTTGGCATTTCGTCCATCGCTTCACTGAGTTCAGTGGATGTCACTGAATCATCGGCTTCGACTTCTTCAGAGGTAGCGGCCGCTTCCACGGCGAGGCGTGCCACCTCTTTGGCATCGAAAAACGCCTCTGCTTCTGTGATATTCTCATCCCATTCACCTTCCCATTGTTCCTCGTTGAAGCCAAGGGCCCCGGCGTGCTTGTCAAAGCCTTCGTGACCGCGAACAATCTCATCTTCATCTTCTTCCTCGGCCTCTGGTTCAACTTCCACTTCAACGGGAAGTGGCTTGAATTTACGCTCACGGCGTGAGTAATGGGTACTGAGATCCTGCTCAATTCCGCAATATGGACAATGTTCGAGCATCGAAGGAATTGTGGCATTGCATTCGAGGCAATCATGGAATTTTGCACGGCCGACTCGAAGGTCGAAATCACAATGAGGACAGATGTCCTCATCACCTTCAATCTCACCATCGCATGCGGGACAGAGATCGTATGTTTCACGGTCGGCATCAGCGAATCCACGGCGGGTGAGGACAATGGCACCGACCAAGGTAGCAAGAGCGACAAAGCCGCCAACTGCGAAGAGAAGAATCGACTCGGAGTCATCCCCCTCTCCAACATCTATCCCTCCCTCACGCTCTACGGTCCAAGCCTTGGCATGAGGTGTCACACTGGTTCCGTGAGGTGTGATTGAGAGTTCGATTTCACCGGGCAAATCGACGTGGATGCCGCAGCGGATGGTTTGTTGTTGACCGATGTCGAACACAAGTGGAAACGTGGTGTTCAGAATCGTCCCGGTTGAACGGTCAACGCAATCGAAGGTCTCCTCGCCTGCACCGACGTCAGCGATGACATCGATTGAGTAGACATAGGTGTACCCTGCGTAGAGCGGCGGCCCCGCCGACCAACCTTCAGTGCTGAGAAGAAATCTCAATTGAAGGTCTGAATTGAGACGAACCGAACTGGTCGCCACGTTGTCAGTCTCCAAACGATCGTAAGAGCCCGGAGTCTTGGTCCAACTGGCCTCAAAGGGGATGTCTCGAGTCAGCCCTTCGGCGGTTGCAGAGAAAGTCGCACTAATCTGACCCTGATTCCCTGTGTTCGAAGGTGGAATCGAGAGAGCCTTTGTTTCAAGGAATTCTCCATCAAAGGTGGCCGTCAATTCTCCGGTTGCAGTGACCATGCCCACATTCTGCAATGTGACTGTGAATGTCACCTGATTCCCCGGTGTGGTTGTCGGTGTCTGAGGTGAGGCACCAGTCACGACAACGTTTGGTTCTTGATAGATGGTCAGAACTGCGGATTCCAGATTATTGAAGGGATTGGATTGAGGGACACTTGCAGAGGAATCGATCTCCAAGTCGATGTGAACATCCCCTGGCGTGGTATCTGTCAGATCCCCTAAGGTGATGGTGGCCGAATATTCAGCAAAGGCGTCGGCATCAGAGAACGATAGATTGACGAGTTCCAATGTGATACCATCCTGAATCCGAACGTCGAGTGTGGCGGATGTCGTGCCCATGCCGCCATCCCGTGCGATGGTTCCACTCACCGTCCAGGGACCCTCCAAACCGGGATCTGCAACAACATGGGGGCCGTCAGCATGTCTGTAATCGGGCAGAGTATCGATAATCATAGATCGTGATTCAGAATTATCAGCAGTGGTCGATTCAACGATATTGTCACCGCTGTCGGCATTGGCAACGCCGATGACATCGTATGTACCCGCGGCCGGTGCTGACGTCGTCTGGTTCATCCATACACTGTCGCCGGCTTGCAGTGAAGTGACTGGGAGAAGATTGGCATTGCCTGCCACGGTCAGTTCAAGATGGCTGGAAGGGGCATCTGCATGGCCCGCATTTTCGACATGAACCTGGATCTGAATCGAATCGCCTTCATGTGCACCCGAAGCGGGTGACAACTCAAAATGGGCGAATCGAAGGTTGGCCAGACCCTCGACATCAAAGTCATGAGAGATGATTATTGGATCATCGTTGTGATTGACCCGAATGACCAGTGTCTGTTCGCCCTCTCCCCATGCGAGATTTGTCCAAACAAAGTTGACATCCTCAAACGAATCGGCATCGATGTCGACAGTGTGCAATGCTGCTGGGTTGCCCATTTGGAAACTATTCTTGTGGAACTCGACAACGACATCTTCAGCGATAATATTCGCGACATTCTGTAATGAAAGTGTGAATGTGACATCCCCTCCTTCAACTGGAGTTGAAGGGCTCATCGAAAGGCCCTCAGTGCTGAAAGCGACGTTACCGGACAATTCAGCGCTGACTGAAGTGGAGATTGCCAAGAACGGCGCAACGAAGAGGAGAGCGCACAAGAGATGTGCCAGCGGGGGCCGCACCATGGCTTCAGGAGAACAGCCAAGGCACTTCAAACCTGCTTCCGAAATCGCCTGATAACCCCAAGCAAGGGAAGACGTTGCGGGTCCCATTGGAAAGCCTTGAAGGGCGGTGCATATTGTGGAAGGATTGGTGCCGATGCTTTCTCGACGCGTCTTTCTCTCCACATTCGTGGTGATTCTGCTGTGTGCCGTACCACATGGAGCATGGATTACAGTCGATGCAGCATCAGGCCGAAGCGATGATTTGGACTTCAGTGGAGGACCCAATGCCGGCCAGGTTGTCTCTGGAACTTACACGATTCTCATGACCAATGTCGCCAACATGGATTTCATCAATGTCGAGGTCTCAGTTGGAGCGACATGGTCTCCAATCGCCAATGTGACCGATGCCCCTTGGTTGTCCGCTTGGGACACCAGTTCATACAGCAATGGTGACCATCAATTGAGAATTGAAGGGACCTTCACGAATTCAACCACAACCGGGTGGGTGGTGAGCCCAACCTTCACCATCGACAACACAGCACCCACTGGTCTCTCGCTGAGTGCATCTGGATCGGTGATTGGAGACGGTTCTTCGACAATCAGCCGAGCGTGGTTCACCACTGCGGAGGCTGGAACAATGAATTTCGATTGGAATGGCTCAGATTCGCACCTCTCCCATGCGACACTCACGAATGTTCCCGGTTCAGGAAATCCTCCTCAGGATGGACCGGGTACGATTCTCAACGCATGGGCATGGTCGCCCGGTGACTTGCCAGAGGGAACATGGAATCCTGTTCTCTCGGTGTTTGATGAAGGCGGAAATTCAGCGCAGACCTCCATTCACATTGGTATCGATCGGAGTGGGCCTGAGGTCGGGACACCCTCGCTTTCAGTGGCCACTGGGACTTGGACGGATGCAACGACCCTGATCTTCAACGGTTTATCGAGTGGCGCAACAGACAATGATGGCTCGGGTATCGATTCCTATCACGTGCGCGACAGCGCCGATGAATGGGCGGATATCGGTTCCGCAGGCTCTGGATCGATGAGTTTGGACGAGGGAGTGAGGACGATTCAATTCCGAGCGGTGGATCGTGTTGACAACATCGGGGACCCCCTCAATGTGACGATGATGATTGACCGTTCCGCACCCGTAGCGGGTGGTTGGATTCTACCTGATCTCACAGACTCCTTGAGTGGACAAGTGGCAATCAGCATCGATGCAACCGATGAAAATGCAGGCATTGATGTCACCGCATGCAGCATCGAATATGGATTCGATTCAAATGGAGCAGGTTCAACACCTGACATCTCATCTGATTGGCTCAGTGTGGGTTCAGGCACCTCGAACTCACTCTCTGCTGCAATCGATTGGTCCACTCGAGCCGGACAATTCCTTTCCCTGCGGGGAACACTTGTTGATACTGCGGGCAACACGATTACCACACCAGCTTCACATTTCCTCATCTTGCCGGGACTTGACTTCTCCATCTCGGATGCGTCACTGGATCGACTCATTGTACGAGCTGGCTCAGAGGACACGGTCCAACTTGAAGCCAACATTGAAACCAACGAAGTCTACGCTGGAAGCGTCATTGTTCGAATTGAAAGTGCTCCAGCGAACCGTGATTCAATGACTGAATGGACGACCTTGAATTCGGTTGCAATCAATACTGGATCTCTCTTCGATCAGCAAGAGCGCATTTTTGTCAACATCACACTGCTGACCGCCGGTGAATTTGACATACGCGTCATCGTTGACCCCGACAACTCGATTTCTGAGCGTGACGAGGGCAATAACGAGGCATTCCTGCTCATTGGGGCGGCTGACCCAGAGGTCATCGGCTCAGTATCTGGCTTTGCACCAGACCTTGTACTCTTGCTCCTTGCAGGCTTGTTTGCCAGTCGAGTACTCAAACGTCGGGAAGCGGCGTCTTGAAAGAGGAGTCCCCGGTCGCGGGGGCCGATGGAAGGCCTCGCCCGAATCCCCAAAGACCGCATCGCGGTATTGATTGGACGCAAAGGCGTCACACGTCGAGCCCTTGAGAAGGCCACCAACTCAACACTCCACATCGATTCGAACAGCGGGGATGTATCGGTGGTATGGGATGAGGAATTTGACCCTATTCTTCGCATGAAACTGCCTGATGTAATCCGCGCCATCGGACGTGGGATGAATCCGGATCGGGCACTACAGTTACTCAAGGACGATCAACACCTCAGGCTCTATGATATGCGAGAGTATGTCGGAAAGAGTCCGAACCAACAAAGACGAATCCGAAGTCGACTGATTGGACGCAATGGGCGAATTCGAGAATTGATTGAGGAGCATTCGGGTTCAGAGATTGCAATCTATGGATCCACCGTTGTAATCATCGGTGACGAAGAGGCACTACCGTTGGCCGGCCAAGCAATTGAGAGACTATTGCAGGGCGCCGAGCATTCGTCTGTTCTGAAGCATCTTGAGACCCAACGTCGCAAGAAACGCATCTCATCGCGGAATCTGGACTCCATCGATACTCAGGGTGTTGGCGATCGATTTGAAGCGCTCGTGCCTGGGCTCGATGCTGCAAAACGCAAAAGAGAGCGGCGATACAAAGATGCGCAGGTCAACCCAGAAGATCAAGAAGCAGTGGGTGAGATGATGGAACTCGCTGAAGACGAATCCATAGGATTCGAAGAAGAATAATCAGTATAGGACGTTGGCCATGGCCTCGGCCACATCAACATCCACACCTTGTCGCTTCGCCCATTCAACCAATCGAGTGACATCACGAACGAGGAATTCCTCTGCATTTGGATGGGCTTTCGTCACCGCTTGACCCACATCGATGATTCTCGGTTCACCTTGATGCCAGAGGATGTTGTATTCACTGAAATCTGCATGGACGAGTTCAGCTTCCTGCCAGCATACACGCAACCAATTCAACAATTCATCGAAGACGGATTCTGCATCCTCAATCTCGACATCACGCAGTCGGGGGCTGGGCCCTTCTGAGTTCCCGAGATAATCCATGACCAATACATTTCGAAAGAGGGCATGTGGTTCTGGAACTCGCAATCCATGCTTGGACATCCGCATCATGTTGCGATGTTCTTTCCGCACCCATATATTGACGATTTCGTGATGTCGACGGCTGAGGCCGCCAAATCTGGGGTCGCCCTCAATGTACTGCATGAGCCCTTTGAACACAGCATTGCTGGTGTGAAAGATCTTCACGGCTGCAACTCCATTGAGTGTCGTTGCATGGAACACATGAGCTTCTTTTCCGCGAGCAATGGGCCAATCGAGGGTGTCGATGTGCCCCTGCTGCATGAGTTTGTAAATTGCAAGAAGGGTGCGTTGATCGAAAACCTGATCAAATACACGACGATCCACCCACTCAAATTTGCCCGTGCCCAGAACGCCCTCCAATTTGTGTTCGATTTCTTTGAAGATGCCGGCGTATTTTTTCTCATTCATCCATGACCAAGAATCCTGTTTCTTGTACATTTCAGAGTGAAGGTCCTTCTCAGCCTCAGCGGCGTCCCATTTCTCTTCTGCGAGCGCGATATTCTCTGCCTCGATTGAAAGTTCGACATCTGTGGGGTCCGCATCGAGATCTGCATTTCCTGAATCTCCCAATTCGGTCCAATCTCGAGATTCGCCTTCGCGACGAGCCTTGCGGCGTCGAGCGATGCTTACACCTCCTATGCTGGACCGAACATGCTGTCGATGTCGTCGTCGGTCACGTCATCCAGGGGCTCTGGTTCAGCCGCCGGGGCGGGTTCAGGTTCATCCACAACGGGTTCTTCTTCTTCAGCCTAGCCTTCACGCTCTTCAGCACCTCGTTCACGATGGAGGGGAGCACCTTCTCGTCGTAATTGAGCCCCAGGTGCTGGTAGATCTCGGGCAGCTTCTCACCCCAGATGACCGAGATCTGGCCATTGATCTTCTTGCGCTCCTCCTTGTC
>CAXEUI010000048.1:0-7240 GCA_963999335.1 uncultured Candidatus Poseidoniales archaeon | reverse complement strand
ATAGCAGCCGCGGAGTGATGAAAATCACCACGGAGAAACTTGGGAATTACAAGGGAATCACTGAGAAAGTGTCCGGAGGGGGAACGAAAGGTTTGCCCTATGAGACAGTCTCGGACTGGACTCAAGTCTACCAGTTGGCCGAGTTGGACAGTCAGCATGCACTGGTGGTTCGTGGCACGGAAGGCGACAGCCTAAATCTTGAGGCCGTTCGTCTTCCGTAATGCTTCCCCGGCATTACTTTGCGGGAGCTCCTTATCTATTCATACTGGTTTTGCAGTTTGGCTGTGCCAAGCCAACTCAAAATGAGGCTGTAGAAACCGGGATGCGAGGCGAGATTCGCTTGGCCAAGCAGCCTGCGGCGCCGAGCCAAGCCGTATTCGAGGTCGATTTGCCCAAGGCACTGGCCGGTGGCTTGGCAAACTCTGGAGAGTTGGAGCCGGCAGACTGGGAAAAGGCGTTTCACATACACGCCGAAACCGCAGAGGGTTTGGGCTGGAGGGAGCTTCCGCCCGTTCAAGGCTCCTATCGGGTCACGAACAACCGCCTTGTTTTTGAGCCACTTTTCCCCCTGCAGGCCGGGGTCAATTATCATGCGGTTTTCGAGCCTGCGAAGGCAAGCCGATTGCTGGGCGGGGAGACGGACGGGCGCCTGGTGGAGAGATCGTTTTCCGATGTCATCGAGGCGACCCTTCGGCTTGAGAAGCCAAGGGCCAAGCCGGCAACAATTGTAAGCCAAGTTTACCCGACAGCAAATTCGTTGCCCGAGAATCTGCTCAAATTCTATTTGCATTTTTCTGCACCAATGAGCCAGGGAAATGTTTACAAGTATATCCACCTGCTGAATTCCAGTGACGAAAAAATTGAGCTCCCGTTTTTGGAGGTGGACGAGGAACTGTGGAACCCGGAAGGGACACGACTCACCGTCCTGTTTGATCCCGGACGCATCAAGAGAGGCCTGCTGCCTCGTGAACAAGACGGGCCGGTGTTGCAGGAAGGCCAATCGTACACACTCAAAATTGATGCCACTTGGCCGGATGCGGCCGGCGCACCTCTCAAGGAAGGCTTCACAAAAAAAATTATCGTGACCGCCCCAGATGTGGAAATGCCATCCCCATCCCGATGGAAAATCACTGCCCCGAACGCTGGATTAAAGAATCCATTCACGCTCAATTTCCCTGAGCCGTTGGATCGCGCCCTCATTCATCGGCTACTTTGGGTTGAGGATACCAGGAACCAATCCGTCGAGGGTCAGGTTGAAATTAGTGACTTGGAGAAGCAGTGGACGTTTGTCCCAAACCAAGCTTGGAAAGCTGGCGATTACCGGGTGGTGATCGGGACAAGGATTGAGGATCTTGCCGGAAATAACGTCGCACGACCGTTCGAAGTTGATCGAGTTCAACGCCCTGCCGCCGAGTTCATTCCGGACTTCGTCACACTTGAATTCAAAATCGGAAACTGATCACTTGTTGTGAATAATTTTGCCCCCCATGGAACCTATAGTTTGAAATTGGTGTACACCCTATGCTGCGCAAAAAATGAACGCGTGACAGACCCGACAAATTCATTTCACAATCAGAGAGAGGATTGTTATTGTGTCATGCAGCCGACCAAATGAGAACGTCGTTTCGCCAGCAATTGTTCTCCTTCGACCTGCGTTCCCTGGCGTTGTTTCGCGTGGGCCTGGCCCTGTTGATCCTCGGCGATCTCATTCACCGGTCGTTTGACCTGCGTGCTTTCTACACAGATTTTGGCGTGCTGCCGCGCTGGGTCCTGGCGCAAGCCTCCGACCGGTGCCTCTCACTGCATTACCTGGGAGGATCGCTGGAGTTTCAGGTGGCCCTTTTCCTGATTGCCGCCAGCTTCGCGCTGATGTTGCTCATCGGCTATCGGACGCGTCTGGCAACGTTGGTATCTTGGATGTTCGTGGTCTCGCTGCACGAACGTAATTTCCTGGTGCTTCAAGGAGGAGACGACCTACTGCGACTGCTCTTGTTCTGGAGCATGTTCCTGCCTTTAGGGGCACGCTGGTCAGTGGATCACGCATTGTCCGAGCCCACTCCGCTCCAGGACAACCGATACCGATCCATGGGAAGTATCGCCTTAGGCGCACAGGTCCTTTTGCTCTATTGGGGCTCTGCATTGTACAAGATTGGGCAGCCAGTCTGGTGGGAGGAAGGAGCAGGGATCTATTACGCGCTGCATCTAGATTATATGGCCACACAAATGGGCCACTGGCTACGTGAGTCCCTGTCAATGGGAACCATGAAGATCCTCGCTTATGGGTTGATCTTTGTCGAATTTTTGGGATCATTTTTGCTTGTCTGCACGAGCTTGCGCAGTCCTTGGCGTTTTCTAGGCATCGGGATCATTGTCGGGATGCATGTTGGATTTTCTCTCGGGCTTGAGGTGGGCATATTCCCCTTTGTGGCGTTCACGGCCATTCTTGCGTTTTTTCCCACCTGGTTCTGGGAGAAGACGATGGGCTGGTTCCAGCCTCGAGAAAAGGGCATGATAAGGATTTACTATGATGCTGAATGTTCTTTCTGCAAAAAATCCGTTTCCCTTTTGCGATCGTTTCTTTGTTTACCCGCTCAATCTGTAAAACCCGCCCAATCCAATACTGCCGTCTGCGTACGAATGGAGGAGCAAAACTCTTGGGTGGTGGTTGACTCATCAGGAAAAGAACACTTCAAGTTCGATGCGGGGCTCGTGATCTTCCGCCATTCACTCTGGCCGAAGGCCCTTGCCTGGATAGCGCGGTTGTCAGGGGTAGTGACGGCCCTGATAATCCTGCTAGCCCTGGCAGGGTTGAGCTTGCCGGATTTCCTTGCCGGCATAGCCCTGTTGTCTGGCCTCGCATTGCTGATTTCACTGCTCCCCTTGGCCCTGTTGCCCGAGAAAAAGAATGCCCACCGCCGGTTTGCAACCGGCACAATGATATACCAGTGGGTGGCCAATCACCGGGAGTTGATGGGCCGGATGACGGCATGGCTGCGCTGGCGGCCCCCTACCACTTATCCGAAGACGGCCGGACAAATCATCGCCTTGCTATTCCTTAGCTACATTGTTTTATGGAACCTGAATGACATAAAAAACCACCTTAACTTCGTGCAGCGGCTCGGTGTCGAGTCTGAATCCATTAACAGTAAACACACCTTCATGCCAAGGAGTCTAGCTTGGATTGGGCGCCTGACACGCATCGACCAGATGTGGAACATGTTTGACGACCCTCCCAAAAATGACAGGTGGCTGGTGATGCCCGGCAAACTGGCCGATGGCAGTGAGGTTGATTTGTTCTCACGGAACAATGGCTCCCCCAATTTCGACAAACCAAAACTCCCCTCGGCACAATACCCGAGGTTTCGCTGGCGTAAATACATGGAGAATATCTTACTGCCGAAATTCGAGGATTACCTGCTCCGCTACGGGCAATTCGTCTGTCGTGAATGGGATCGAACCCACCCATCCAACCATCTACAAACCTTTGAGATCGTCTTTGTCCAAGAAACCACCACCGTGAATGGTCCAGCATCCCCTGTTCGCATCACCCGGTGGATGCACTACTGTGTGGAGCCAATGCAACATGATGAACCTGAAGCATCCAATAACCTCCACACAGGGCATTCGCATCGAAACTCCGAGCCCCATTAACTTAGTGGAAGACGAGGTCCAAACCCCCTCATTTCCACTGGAATCAGAAGCCTACGATACGGGCTCTGAGGGCCACCGGGATTTCCAATGGAGGGTTCTCCAATTGGATTTCCTAGCATTTTGGAGGGAAGCCCTTTGAACGGCCGAGAAGGGGCCGAGGGCATGGAACACACGCGCTCCGGTAGTGACATCTTCCTCAGGTTGGATCCCGGAGATGAATTGCACGCCTCGATACAGGCGGTCTGCAAGAGCGAGGGGGTCTCCGGGGCGGCAATCACCAGCGGCATCGGTCGTGTGCGCGACACCGATATCGGATACCTCGGAGATGACAGTGTGTACCATCGCGTCGTCCTGACAGAGGGGAGTGAACTGCTGAGCATGCAGGGCAATGTCGCGGTTCTCGATGGGGGACCATTCACACACATTCACATCGTACTCTCAGATGATGATCACGATGTCCATGGTGGGCATCTGTTCGCATCCACCGTGCATGTGACCGCTGAGATACACCTGCGCGTACTGGAGAAGAACGTGCGCGTACCGATGACGCGCTGCGCAATCCCGGGCAGTGAATTCAAACCATTGATCTTTGAGGAGTAGGGCATGCAGGTTCTCTACGCACACGGCTTCGAAGGGACGCCCGAAAACAGCAAGTCGACCCACATGGCTGAAGTGCTCGGCTGGGACATAACCGCGCCTGTGATGAGTGCCAAGGGATGGAATATCGAACAAGAAACGGAAGTGCTTCTGGAACTCATCGATGCGAACGAGTACGACCTCATCGCAGGTTCCTCAATGGGAGGTCTGGCGGCCGCCAATGCCAGTGCACTGCGGCCTGATGCAGACTTCTCACTGCTGCTCATCGCACCCGCTTTCGGCTTGGATGGATTGTGGCGGAAGGGTGCGCCGGAAGCGGCGATGGAAGCGTGGGAGTCGACCGGTTCTCTCACCTATCATCACAATGGATTCGACATCGACATTGAGTTGCCTTGGGACTTCATGCAAACCGCCGACAAGATGTCCTGGCCCGAATTGAACCATCCAACCGTCATCTTGCATGGCATTCAGGATGAGATCGTGCCCCTTGAGAATTCAAGGCGGGTCGCGCACGAGGATTCGAATGTCGTCGCCTTGATGGAGATTGAAGATGGACATCGTATGCAAGAGGCAAAGGGGCATTTTGCAAAGGCCGCTGAGTTGTGCCTCAGAACATGACCAGGCCCATGTTGTGACGCCACCGACCAATCTCTGTGAATGTGCCTTCGCCGCTCCAATGGTAGACATCGAGATTGGTGTGACTGGTCTCACCCGTTGAAGTACTCAGCGTAATCTCACCACTGCTCACAGGATATTCATCTGCAGCTGCGGAAATGCCCTGTTCATTGACACGCTGCGGAGTTGCAGTATTCGATCCCACATCAGCCAACAGGGCCGCAGTTCCCATGATGAGACTCGCATCACCCGCCCAAGCAGCATAGGAATCAAGTTCGGTTCCATAGTTCATCATGTACACATAATTCAATTCGTGATCATATTCAGCCATATCATGGTCGATACCCATTCGAATTCCGGTCAAGTTGTCAAGATGTGCCGAATCGGTGACCAAAGTGCCCAGAGAGCGATCTCCCATACCATGTCCTCCAATCTTGGCAATTGCCAATGCTTGCGAGTGAAGTTCAGCAAGGATGGCTGCGCCATCTTCTGACTCCACCAATAAGACCACAGCATCGCAACCTGAGAGGGCAGAGATTTCAGTGCTGAAGTCGGTCTGTCCAGGAGAGAAGGATTGTTCGGAACACGTGCTACCAAGCGCCGTGCTGAGGCCCGTGGCAATCGCAGTGTGATCCTTGCCATCATCATGCAGGATGGCGACATTGGAGTACCCTCCGTTGGTGATATATGTGGACAATGCAGAGACATGGTGTTCCTGACCCGGAGAGACCCGCCAGAGATAGCCATAATCCGCTGGGGTACAGGTCGCACCACATCCATCCCATGCATCATCAAGTGCTTCATCAGAGAAAGCACCATATGTGATCAGAGGGACTTTGTTCATTTCAGCGACGTTCAGTGCGCCCAGAGCCTCCTCTGTCGAATGAGGACCGATGACACCGATGACACCGGCGTTGACCAACGCCTGCATGGCACTGGCCGCACCGGATTGTGTCGAATGAGTATCGGCTACAGTCAAACTGAAACAAGTGCCACGTTGATTGATATTGAGCAGATCCACACCCAATTGGACACCGTTCTCTTCACCTTGGGCGTAGGCGGAATGGATGCCCGTTCGCGGACTGAGCATTCCAATGACAACAGATCGTGCATTGTCACGGCATTGCGAAGAAATTCCGCTCCATTCATTCCAATAACCCATCTCCTCAAATGACATGTCGACGAATCCATCGCCGTCTTGATCACCATCATCCTCGAAGCGGAACAAATCATACATCATCTCAGGCGTATTTCCATGGGAGTCGAACGTGATGGTGCCTCCGATTCCCGCATAGTTGGAACCCACCAAGGGGATGGCGGCTTTGATGTCGCTACCCGTGCTCGAACCGGCTTGGATTGCAGCCTGAGCGAGAATCATGGCCGCATCGTAAGATGAACCGGCATGAGCCGGTGCAGATGAGCCGAACGTGGCGAGATAATCTGCATCGAAATCAGATTGCAGAGGGGAGGTCCAAGTCGTTGATGCGTTGGCACCGACCACACCTATCACGAGATTTCGCCCACTTGGAGGAAGCAGTTCGGGGAATTCAGGATATCCTGATTGATGAGATACCACGATTCTGGCCTCTGGGAGGATGCCCTTGATTCGCGAAATCAATCTCGCAGAAACTGTGTCTTTAGACAAAAGAACGGCGTGTTCACAACCGTAGTTCGCCGCTTCATCACGGATATCGTCAAGCTGTGAATCGGTGGGATTCGGTGGATAGGGGAGAGTGGCACAGATCATGCTCTCGTCATAAGAATCGGTGAAGATTCGCGCGGATGAACGTCCGAATCCATTGTCGGCATGGATCACTGCGATATTGTTCAATTCGTAGATATTCGCCCACATCGCTGCACCATTTGCGCTATCGGTCTCACTCGGAATGACGCGCCAGATGAGTCCGTCATCTTCGATTTCTTCGAGTCCACCTGCGGCGACCAAGGGCGTGATGATGGGGATCTCATGCTCGATTGGCTTTGTCATGCCTTGCTGTAGAATGGAAATCGTTGAGCCGCCGATGATGCCGGATACACCGTCGCCCTCGATGAGAGACCACGTTGCGACGTGGGACGATGAACCCGTGGATTCGGTATCATAGAACACGAGGGAGAATTCGAATGCACTCTGTGCCGCATTCAGGTCGTCGATGGCCATCTGGGCAGCATTCTCCAAGCCCTCTGCCAAGTGTGCATTGTCACCGGTGCGTGGTGTGAGCACACCGATTTTGACTTCGGTCGCCGTCCCTGTGAAAACTTCACAACCGTTTTCATCAACGGTGATTCCTGTGGGTGTGTTGGCACATTGGTCATTCTCATCGAGAACACCGTCGCCATCACTGTCTTGAGGCACTGGACACCCATCGGTATCAACCTC
>CAXEUI010000047.1:0-7285 GCA_963999335.1 uncultured Candidatus Poseidoniales archaeon | reverse complement strand
CCGAGTTCTTCGGCTTCTTCGGCTTCTTCGGCAAGGTGGCCGCCTTCATCGGTCCGCTTCTCTACGGCACGCTCTCCGTGATGTTCGACAGCCGGGTCGCAATCGCAAGTTTGGCCATCTTAATCATCGCCGGTACCGTGATGATGTGGTGGGTCGATGTCGAGGACGGCATCGCAGTGGCCAATGCCGAGGATGAACGCATCCGCGCCCTCAATTCGACCGGGGAATAATCGCATCGGCGATTAACGCCAACTCGAACAGGATAATCATCGGTGCCGCGATGAGTGCCAGAGATAGCGGGTCGGGCGGTGAGAGCATCGCGGCAACGACGATGCTGGTGAACCACAGATGTCGGCGATAGTGCGTCAGCATGACCCTCTCGACCAAACCGCCCCTCAATGAGATGAGCACGGCCAACGGAACTTGGAAGGCCAGAGCACTGCCCAGTGCAAGTGACAACAGGAATCCAATCCACGCCTGTAGGTGCCATGTTGTCTCCAAACCTGCAGAAGCCGCATCTTCCTGTAGATATTCCAACAAGAACGGAATCAGAATATCCCATGCGTAAATCAATCCTAATACGGCCAATCCTAGCGACAGGGTCAGGGCGATCAGCCCTCGCAGAAGTGCACCTTCCGGAAGTGAGGGGAGTTCCATATCATCGGGCATCTTTGAACGACCCGCCAATCGAGCGACATCCCAGATGAGTGCCATGACAACCAATGTGATGCCCAGATATCCCGCAATCTGCAATCGAAGCAAGACCAGTTCCAACGGTTGGAGGACAATGATTGTCGTATCCTCAGGAATCAGACTCGATTGATTGATCATCCAATCGATGACTTTCCCTGCCAATGGATATCCAATGATGAAACCAAAGATGAAGAGGACCGCCAATCCGCGAACACGTGTTCTCAGATGAGCGCCCAGTCGACGGAACAAGCGCATCCTTGGCGCATCCATGAGGTCCTCGATTTCCAAGCGTTCGGGCATACATCTGGCCTCGATTAGGGCAACTCAGGAATGAATGGTGTGTTTCGTCGTGATTTGCTTTCATCATCGTGCTGGGCAGGGGGGTCAATCGCGGTGGCTGTCAATACAACCTCGTTGCGTGACCAAGTTGGAGTCACGACTTCTGGCTCAGGCATGGTGGCGACCTGAACGGGGCGACCCATGATGGTCCAAGCTCCTTGGTTAGCATCCCATTCTGCCATCGGTGGCAGTCCAGTGGGACGTACTGGCATGACACCCTTGGTCGATTTTTGTCGAACTTTGCCGACCACTTTCTCAGTGATTCCAGCTGCAATTGATGCAACTTCCTTGGCCCCACTCATGGTTGCGCTGACCACTTCTTTCGTTGCATCCACCGTGGCATCCGCGGCTTGGGTCATCAGGGTTGAGATTCGGTCGGTAATATTCGTTTTAGGTGCTTCAATACTCGGAATCTCGGGAATGGATGGAATCTTGAGTGGGTCCGGTGAATCGACGATGGGCTCACGGAATATTTCGGGGATCTCGGGCAGTTCTCGTTCCGGTTTCCGTTCTGGTTCTGATTCAGGTTCCGTCTCAGCATCAGGTTCCCAAACACTCCAGCCGGTATCATCTTCCTCTTCCGACAATGCTGAAACCATGTCGAGTGTATCCTCATCTGGGATTGTGGTTGTGAATCGACTGTCGTGAGTCGGTTCAGCGACGACTTCAATCTCTTCGTGTTCTGCAGAAGCCGCGTTGGCGGCTGCAATCACTCCCATTTCCCCGAGGGCTGCGGATATGACGTTCTGGTCCAGAACTTCTTCCTGGCCGATGACAGATTCAACAATCGATTGTGTATGGGCATCTCCACCCCCAGAAAAGCCGATGTTGATTGCACCCATTTCTAGAGACTCTCTTTCACCGACCTCATTACTACGCTCGATGGCGCCGAACTCAGGGCGACGACGCAAACAGTACAATGCACCAATGGTCGCCGGCAGTGCAAGGGCAAGCAACAACCATTCTTGTGCAGTCATCACACCCGCTTCAGACCATACAGGATTAGGAGAACCGCCGAACAACCGATCCTTCAAAAACAGCCAGAAATGGAATTTCTGTCCGACCCCGCCATCCGCGAAAATGAGGGCTGGAAAGAACCCGAGAATGCCATTGAAGAGGAAGATGACCCATGTGGGAATGGCCACAACCGCACACCAGAGGCCCGCTCTTGGATGATACCGTTCCATGTTGTCACCGGGGAACCTGCGATGGTACTCGCCCATATCAACATCTCCTACGGAGATGAACCCCTGCATCATCGCCTGATGATGATTGAAAGCAGATCTCCGTCCATGAGTTGGTGTGCCAACCCAACCCGCTGCCAATCGAATTTGGCCGACGGTCCTTTGATGCGAGCATAACGGAATTTTCGCACGAAGTCTCGATGCAATGTGTTGCACACATCCTCGACAGTAGAGGTGTCTTTGACGATGAGTGGTTCGATTAGATCGGCTTCTTGACCTTGAGGTTTGAGATAGATTGACATGAACCCGAGATTGTCGTAAAGGAAGTCCTTCATCTTCTCAACGCCCATGCCCGTGAATGCAGAGATTGGCATGACGGGCCAGCCCTCAGGGAGCTTGTCTGTGATTCGAGCAAGGTCTTTCTCACTTGCAATGTCCATCTTGTTGACGACGATCACAGCCTTGGAATAGACACGATTTGCAGCCATGGTGTCGACCAGATGGTCTGCTGTCGAATCGATTCGCATTGTGACGTGTGCGCTGACAATCCCGAAGGAACGGACGATATCTTGGACTTCGGTCTTATCCAAGTGGGTCTGTTCGCATGTTGAGCGGACAATGATGCCGCCTCGGTCTGTTCGCACCACGAACACAGGGGGTCTGGCCTCATTCAATCGCATCCCGCTGATTTCCAATTCACGGTTCAGGACGCTGAAGTGTGATTCCTGAAACGGGTCGACAACGTAGAGGACCATGTCGCAAGACCGGATGACGCCGAGGATTTCTTTCCCTCGACCTTTGCCTGCTGCGGCTCCGGGAATCAGTCCTGGTAGATCGAGAATCTGGATTTTCGCGCCTCGGTGTTCCATCAATCCGGGGATACAGGACATGGTGGTGAATGCGTATGCACCAACCTCCGAATCCTTTCCAGTCAGTCTGGCGATGAGTGTCGATTTACCGACAGAAGGGAAACCGACCAATGCGACCGTTGCGTCTCCAGATTTCTTGACTTCGAAACCGGATGCGGGCCCACTGCTTCTTGAGTGGGCTTCTTGCGCCTCGATTTTCCGTTTGAGTGCAGCGATTTTCGCCTTCAATTTGCCAAGGTGATGCATGGTCGCCTTGTTTTTCTGCGTCTTGTCAATCTCGGCCTGGATATCGGCAATCTGTTCCTTGATTGTAGCCAATACATCACCTCCAGAGCCTCTCGCCCGACCCTATGGGTCGGGCCCGGGTTCTTCAACCCGATTGCCATGAATGGACTTGGGCGAGCATTGATGGGTGACCGACACCGGCGTGATATCATGGCCTCCGTCGACCTTGTGGCTCGCTTGGTGGATGCGGCTGTGTTCCGGGGCCTCTGTTCTGTTCCAGGCGATCAATTGGCCTCCGCGATTTCCAAGGGTGAGTTCCGCGATCGTCGCCCGGATGAGATTCCCTCGCTAGAGCGAGCATTCGATATTGATGCTGAGGCCGAATTCCTCGATTGGTATGATGCCCAACATGTGGATTGGAGTTCCTCCGGGTTCTTGCCCGATTTGTCACAATTGGACAAAGAGGTTGCCGCGGAAGGCCTCCGCCACCTCTCCGAATTGGCCAGTCCAGGCTCATTTCGATGTTGGGAAGGTCGCGCGATGCTCTATCTGGATGTGCTCCTCAGTCGTTCGATTCTGGACATTGAGGACCTGTACTCCGATGGCACTTGGGAAGCGGCTCAGTCTTCCATCTCAGAGATTGAACCCGACGAATATGCTGAATCTGTCATCATGTCTTGGATGGCCCAGAGGGAGGATCTAGGGGAGACTCTGGATGCAAAGCAGGATGCTCGAATATTGCCCACCATGGAAGCACATCAGACGACAGCAGATATCTTGCACCGCACGCTACAGACCGCACAACTGCCTGAGTTGTTTTTGATGGTGGGTCGAGATTGGACCGATGCGGCCGATTGGGGTCAAGGCGAATGGAACCTCGGTCGTTTGCTTGAAAATGGATTGCCGGAGGCCTAGAATGGAACCTGCCCTCATCGTCCTCGGTCGATTCCAGCCATTTCACAATGGTCATGCTGCAATGATTTCTGCTGCAATGTCATACTTGGGTGTTGGCGGTTCAGATTTGCCATTGCGTATTTGCATCGGCTCATCACAAGCTGAACAATCCTTGGACAACCCTTGGAGTGCAGAAGAGCGAGAACAAATGATTCGGGTTTGGTTGGCTGGAAGGGAAGCAGAAATTGTTCACGTTCCCGATCTAGGGGACCCTCCAAATTACGTTCGACATGCAGAGAAATTCCACGGCCCTCCAGGAACTATTTTCACCACTGATGAGACCACATCTTCTCTCTATAGAGATGCAGACTGGTTTGTAGTAGAGGGTGATTTAGTGCAGCGAGAAGATTGGCAGGGGTGGCGTGTTCGGGCCACCCTGCAAATGCTGTCCACGGTGATGGAGGAAGAGGCTGCGATTTCCGCCCTTTGTGTGAATATGCCCGAACCCGTCGTTCGCCTCATCATTGACAATGGATGGCAGCGAAGACTGTCCTACATGGGAACGGGTGGCGAACCTGTCGGCTAACAATCACTGGCTTCAAGTTCAATCGTGGCCATGTGGTCAAGCAGCGCATCGATTCGATCCTGATTGACACCCATGTCTCCAATCCCCAGTCTCGATTCAGAGTGAATTTGGATCCACGTTCCATTCTCAGTGCATCCTGTTTCGATGAAGAAATCATCAGGGTACAACATCCATGCGGTTCGAAAAACGGTGTGGGACGTGTTTTCTGACTGGAGTTCCACCTCTCTTCGGCCTTGGGCCTCAATCCAATTCATCGCTGTAGAGTGAACTTCTTCTGGAGTCCCATCAAGCCCCATCATCATCCGCGCACAGTTCTGACTTCCTTCGGGACACTCATCGGGCATCTCAGAAGATGCAGGGGCTGCAAACGCACCCAAGATTTGAATGAGCATGATACAGGCAATCCAAATTGCAGGTGGAATCAGAATCCACCTTCTTCGGTCCATCCTCTCACTCCTTGGCGACCACGACACGGGCGGGACGCAGGACTCGATCCTTGTACATCCATCCCGCTTCCAGTGTGTCGATGACGGTCCCATCCGGATGTTCATCCGATGCCGGGAGTGTGGACAGAGCCTCCATGGTCGTCGGGTCGAATTCCGAACCGACTTCGATTTCCGTCAAACCTTCCGTTTGAAGGGCTTGGATTAGATTTTCCCGGGTCAGACGAACACCATCGGTCATCGGGCCCTCTTCAGCGGCCTCAAGCGCCTTGTCCAAACTGTCGAGAACGGGCAGGATTCGGTTGGCGAGATTGAACCCTGCGAATTTGAGCAATTCTATCTTGTCGGTCGCAGTTCGCCTTCGAAGATTGACCAAATCCGCATCTCTGTAGGTGATTTCAGCCTCTGCCTTCTCTGCTCGAGCGATGGCTTCGGCCAATTGTTCCTCAATCGTGAGTTCAATCACCTCTTCCTCAGGTGCGGGCTCTTCGGCCTGCTCTTCGGTCGATTCTTCCTCCGACATCGGATTCTGCGGAGCGGCTGTTGTTCTTGAATCCGACGACCGCTCATTGCGGACGCGCATCGTTCAGCCAGACGACTCCAACCTCCAACCGTTCATGGGTGGGGTGGACTTCGATGATCGCGACAGGCGCATCGACATCGCCAGCGATGCCTTCCGCCAGCATCAGAGGAACCTCCAGTCGTCCTGCTTCAGCATCGTGATAGATGAATTGAGGGGGAATCCCCGTTTGGTCTTGCAATTCTTGCATCCATGCATCCGCATCTTCGGCAGAACACCAGATGGCGCCAAAGGTCATCGTTCCATCCTCAGTCATCTGTTCGTGAGGTGAAATGGTGTGTTCTCCTCGACGCAGGAATCGACGACGGAGTTGCCCTGAATCCTTGTACGAGGCAGTGCAGAATTTCACCATGTACCCGTAATCGGGTGTAATCTTCTCATGCAGGGCGATGGCCAATTCACTCGAGCCTTCAGCACCGGCTGTGATTTCAGTCGACAGATTGAAACCTCGAACCTCCATCTTGTCGAAATTGCCCACGGTAATCTCCAATTCGTTGAGATTGAGGAACAGAGCAGGTCCATCACGCATCTCTTCAACCAATTCGTACAGACGCTTTTCCTGATCCGGTTCACAGGGCAATTCAATCCCGACGAACAGCCCTGCATCCCGGCAAGCCTGCATGGTCGGAACATATCGATCGTACTCAAGATCCAGCAGATGGAATCGAATCTCGTCGAGTCCTGCATCCGCCAACTCTTGGGCCACTTCCGGCTTGAATGGAATGCTCGTGTAGAGGTGGATGTGATGAGATGGACCGAAAGCCGTCTTCAGTTGACGACAGGCTTCCATGCTGCGTTCTGCCGCCATCATCGGGTCCCCTCCTGTAATGCCGGTTCCCGTGGCATTCATCGCTTGTCCTTCTTCGATAATCGCGGTCCAATCATCGATGTCGACACGGCGTTCATTGGCATACATGAAGTCGATTTCACGACGACTCTCTGACAGTGGACAGTAATCACACATCCAGTGGCAATGCCCAGTCACGAAAAGCACGAGTTTGCTCCCCATCTGACATTGGATGCAGCCTTCAGCCTCATCCATAGAGGGCAACTCAATCATGAACACGCCTCCAACAGCATCCGATGGTAACGTGAATCACCGCTGAGTTCAGGATGGAATGTCAGTGCGATTCTGTTCCCTCGGCGAACACCGACCACCTCGCCGGAGAGTGTGCATTCCACCGCATCCTGCACCTCACCGAATCGCGGAGCTCGGATGAAGACGCCGGGAAATCCACAATCGAGGGTCGATTCGAAGGAATCCGCTTGTCCACCGTAGGCGTTTCGATTGATTTCAGCATCGACCAGTGGCTCTCCCCCATCTTGAGGATCGGCCAAGAGAATGGCACCAGCACAGGTGGCCAAGACGGGTCGGGCCTCATTTTCACGCATCCACTCGTACAGTGAGGGCAGCAATCGACTGGTCGTATCATTTCCGCGCAATCGCATGACTGTGCTCTCTCCTCCAGGCA
>CAXEUI010000046.1:0-7410 GCA_963999335.1 uncultured Candidatus Poseidoniales archaeon | reverse complement strand
ATGCTGAACACTGTCGAAGGAAGTGCCCTCAAAGATGACTTGGACAATCCCGCCTTAAGATCCATTTCCATCGAGTGCTGCACCTGGGTCACGAAGCGCGGGTGTGCTGTTGTCATCGGTCACCTTGGCCGAGAACTGCCAAACCTCACCGCTGCTACGCAGATTGGACGTGGTCGTAATCAGTTCGACATAGGTTCGACTGACCACCCACATCGGTTGATTAACCATCGAACCCTGCAACAGTGGGCTGCCTGGGAACGAGAATTGCAACGTGAAATTGCCCAATTCGTCAGATTCGGTGATGTTCAGATCAATCTTGAAGATACCATTGGAATCCGTCTCAGAGTAGTTGTTCACGCCCGTTGCGGACCATGTCCAGTTGACTGGGGCGTTCTTGACCGGTTGCAGTGCGTTGTCAATCAAACGGGCCTCGACGGTTGTATTCTGGTTGCGATACAATCGTGGCAAGGTGTTCAACTGGAAGTCGGTTGTTCCAATCACGGAGACGTTGTTGTAGGCACCTGTCTCGGCAAGGACGTTCGTCTGATTCCCTGTGAAGTAGAACTCCGAGTTCGTGAAGTCAACTCTGACACCATATGTCGAGGCTTGATATTGGCTGTACCAGGTCCAGTTGTAGTCGAACCGGGCTTCGCCGCCATACATGGTCGGGACTCGTGCATAGCCGGTCTCCTGACTGCCTTGGAAGACGCCGTTACTGTCGAGGTCGACCTGCAATGCCATGGGGTCTTGGATCCATGGTGTACCTGTACGATTGGTCACATTGCCAATCACACGGAAAGTCTCACCTGTGTTCATCTCTGGGACAATCTCACAGCGCTGATCACTGCTTGGATCACTGGGGTCAATTTGGCCACAGGGTGGAGCATCAAAATCACCACCATTCTGCATGACAATGAACCAATGTGTTGAATTGACACGAAGGAACGGTCGCAGTTTGGCAGATTCATCCTGAAGTGTCGCGGGGTCGCCGTCCCACAATTGTGGATAGGGCTTGCCTAGTTTCGCTTCTTCGTACGTAATTCCGGCTGAGGCAAGGCCTTGCGAATTGAACAAGGCTCGCCATGATCCATAGCTACTGCCGGTGAATTGGGTTGAATCATAGAAGTACACTGGATTGTGTCCTTCGATGATGAGTTCGGCTTCAACGTACATCCGATGCATACTTCGAATCATGAATGGATCCGTTTCGTCGCCGGTCACGTATGGCCATGGCCATTCAGCGGCAAGAGTCGGGTCGACTCGTCCCACAATTTCGTAGTCGCCGACGGGTAAACTCGTATTGGTGTAGGCGTAACCGCCAACAACGTCGTGCGTGAGAGAGAAATTGTTCCAAACAATCTCTTCGTAACCGCCGGCAAGCATACCAGGACCATTGTCGAAGGTTGAATTCCAACGAACTTGTTTCCAATCACCAATGGAGCCAGATTGCTGCACATACGTGAGGCTCGCCCAGCCACCCTCATCAGCACGGAAGCCTTGACCGAAGCCTGTGTAATTGGTCGGAGTCGTTCGGTTTCCGAATGGGCCACCGCTGATTGAGAATGTCACAGGTGCGTGAACCATGCGGCGATCAAAGATGCCGCGCTGCCAATCGGCAGTGTAATGTGTCTTGAAATCAAGCCACAGCGGTTGTTCATCGCTACGGAAATAAGACCAAGATACGTAATCGAGTGAAAGGTTCGCATGAACTGCGATCGGATACTTGTTCGATTCTGAACCATCATGAATGAACATCTCCGTGACCTCTGCCCACATTTCGTAGGTGGTGTTGTCACCGACGTGGATGTTTTCAGGGAACAGGAATTGACCCACACTGAATGAACCATAATCATTGGATAGGACGTCAATGGTCTCAATGGCTGATGTACCATTCTGTACCCATGCAACGTGCACCTGAACTGGCAGATCGCCTGCAGGATCCCATGTGCCTGTAGAATAGTTCAGTGCGAACACAGTACCGGTGAAGATGACCGGGAATTGGGCATCCAGATACAATGTCTGCGGGACGATATAATTCTGACCATCATATTCACCCAATTCGACACGGGTCGGCAATTTGTCGTCCTCATCAAGGATGCAATCATTGTCGTGGTCCCAATCGCTAGAGAGGTTGCCATTGTAGCAAGGATCGGAGTTGAATCCTTCTTCAAGAATGTCGAAATTTCCGTCTTCTCGTGAGTCGTTGTCATCATCGAGGTCAATGACATCAGGGCCCGTGTAGGGATTGGCTGGATTGGCCAAACCTTCGCCGTTTCCAAAGTCGTCGTGGTCCCAAGGATTGGTCGAGTTGCGGCCAAATCGAGACGGCCATAGCATGATCTCATCTTCATCGTGCATGCCGTCTGAATCATCATCCTCGTCGATATCATCACGCAGACCGTCGTTGTCGTGGTCCCAAGGCGTGACCAGTGGACTCGCACCGGAGTTCTCCTGTGAGTTGGTTCGTCCATCCCCATCCCAATCATCGTCTGCCCAATCCAAGATGCCATCGTTGTCATGATCCCAAGGCGATTGCTCCTCGCCCCAGAAACACTCCAATTCTTGGTCAACATCGAGGACGCCGTCGTTATCATCGTCAGAGTCTTCACCATCGGGGACACCATCGTTGTCATTGTCAACGTCGTAATATTCGGGGAACAGTAGGCCTTGCCCTTGGATGCCTTGGTCCCAAACGGCCTGATACCAGCCGTCATTATCGGGATCTGAATCAGTGCCGTCATCATCGTTGTCCTCACAATTGAATCCAGTGAAGAATGTCCCAGGTGGAAGTGTGTTGGCGTCATCATCCCAATCCCTGTCTGAATCAATCTCAAGGTAATCCCAGATTCCATCGTTGTCATCATCGACGTCATACAGGTCATACAGACCATCCAGATCGTCATCCAGATCGGCTGTATCATTGAATTGACAGGTAGGTGGGTAATTGACGCCTTGCCCATCAACGACCACAACGCTTCCACAATCATCGTCAGGATCGGTGTCGTCATCGTACAAGTCTGCAAGGTTCTCGTCGGGGAAATCGTTGCCGTTGATGTCGGCGTTCCAGCTCCAGAGTCCTGTGCCAAGACCGATCCAAGTCAGGAACAGGTCACGATTGTGGGCGACTTGTGAATAATTGAACGCTGAGACGACCGCACCATTGAACTCGATGTGATAACACGATGGACCCGTACAACCGAAGTTGGAGGTCGACGAGGAAGGTGGCGTGAACGTGCCCTGTGTGAAGAGTGCATCCGGTCGAATTGAGAACGGTACACTGAGTTGACCGTTGTTGAATCCTGATTCCAGAGGAAGACGGTAGAGTGTCGCGTATTCATATCCACATGTGTGTCCACTTTCACGAGTCCAACCGCATTCGTTGTTGTTGGTGAAGGTGCCACCCATCTTGAAATCGTTGATGTCGAGTTGGCCATCGTTACCTTCGTCTTGATCCCACCAATCAGGCATTCCATCACTATCTTGATCGATATCTATGCCGTTCTGTAAACTGTCTCCATCGGCATCAATGTCAACATCGTTTCCGCCATTCCATGGCGACCAACGAGAGATGAGGAACCAGTAGAATTCTGGGACGTTGCCCGAGGTCACAGGCGAGGTTGTGCTGTCATATCCATTGTAATCAAGAACGAAGTTCTGAGAGGTCGTGAACGGATTCAACAGGAGAGACATGTTCCAATGATCGGCCAACCCATCGGTGTAGGCACTGTCATCGTTGCTTCCATCGAGCGCATCGCCATCACCCAGTGGATAATAGGTCTGGTAGAATTGATCGTTGAGGTCCGTATCGACAAATCCGCAGTTGCCGTCATCTGGGTCATACAGATCGTTGATACCATCATTGTCATCATCCCAATCGACATTGTTCTCAAGACCGTCGCCATCGACATCTGAATCAACATCGTTGGTGCCGTCGTCACGATACCTGCTACCGTTGATTTGGTGAATATCATCATCGTTATCGAAATCACAATCCGGATCGATGTCCAACCAATCAATGATGCCGTCACCGTCGTCGTCAATGTCCTTCCAATTGTTCACACCATCGCCATCCCAGTCGTTGAATCCAGCATAGGATGCGCGCTGTGTGTCGCAGAGTGGATCGGGATTCACCGTCAAGCAACCCCATGAGTCGTAGACGGAGGTAGGTGTCGTGGGATAACGGTCGACTTCATTCTCTTCGCCGTCATTGTCGATATCCCATGGGAGGTCTGAAACGTTCCAATCGGGTTCACCCAATGGATTGTCTGGGAGGATGCTGCCCCCTAGATCCGTGTCGAACCAATCCCATATCCCGTTGTAATTCTGGTCGATTACACGCCAACGGTCATCATCAAGGTCGCGATCGTAATCAATCTCACAATCAATGATACCGTCGGAATTTCCATCGGCACCTGGAACTTCATAGGGTGAAGTGTCAGCACCGGTGAAATCGTTCAATCCATCGTTGTTGTAATCAACATTCATGCAGGAGTCTAGAATCCCGTCGTTGTCGTCATCGGGGTCGGACATGTCGAGAAGGCCATCGTTGTCGTCATCAGTATCCGCACTGTCCGGGAGCCCGTCATTGTCATTGTCTGCATCAAGGAAATTGGGAATCCCATCACCATCGAAATCGCCGTCTACAATTGTGGTGAAGGTCGCATTTCCAGGGTGATACAGAGACTCGATTGTAACGAAGTTGAGGCCGCCGCTGTATGTGGCATAATCTACGTGTTCCCAAGTGGTGGCGGTGTAAGCGGTCACGGTCGTGTTGCTTGCATCGTAAGGATGAGCATCGAGGCGATCGATGACGCCGTCGTCGTCGTCATCGAGGTCAAAGTAATCTTGGTCGCCATCGCCATCAAAGTCGCAAGGCCAGACGAACTGGTCAATACGCCCATCGTTGTCATCATCTTCGTCATAAGAGCCGGCACCTGAGCCATCCTGATCCTCATCCGTGACGCCATCATTGTCATGGTCCCAAGGATTCTGATCCACCAGATAACCGATTGGAATCGTTGCACCCGTCCATGGGTGAGGTGAGCCAGGCACCACGTATCGATCGGTGGAGACGTTCAATGGGTCTGCACCCTGTGTCATATCAATGGGACCTTCGAGAATTCCATCGTTATCGTCATCCCAATCATCTTCATCGTCGATGCCATCGTTGTCATGGTCAAGTGGACCGGTGCCGTAGCAACCGTCGAAGCGCTCAATGAGATCGTAGATGCCGTCGTTGTCGTCATCCAAGTCGTTGAGGTCGTCAATGCCATCGTTGTCGTGGTCATTGCCGATTCGCTCCTCAAGATGGAGGGTCCAACCCGAGGCTCGCAGATCAAGCAAGCTCAAGTCATTCACTTTGCCATACATGACGCCCATGTCACCATACTGAGGGTCGAGAAGAGCGGGGTGGCTCCACGGCGTCGGTTGACTGTCGTGGTTCTCTCGGTCTCTGAAGGGCTGGTCGTCTTGATCTGCGGTCTGGACTGAGGTGCGTTGAATCGAATCGGCCCAGCCTTGCTGGAATTCATCGTTTGTACCCATGAAGGCAACTGTAGTAGAGAAGACCATCAAGGCCACCATCATCAATGACCAACTGGTCTTCTTCCACGCGCCAATATTTCCCAAATATGTGTCGAGTTCTGTCATGTTATCACCAAGTGAAGCACCTCGGCACTCTCGTCCGCTATATCAACGACTCGGCCGGAACGTGCGTTTCCGTATCACGATACCCTACGGGTATCAACTCCAACAAATCATGGGGAAAGGAAAGTTGGCGGCCCCCCGCGCCCAACGGACGCGGGGGTGCCTGTCACCACGGTCAATCCGACTGTGGGTCCTGCTTGACAGAGTAGACTGTGCAATCAGACTTCGAGTTCATCGAGTATGCCGTCACCGTCGTCATCGTCGTCGGTAACGTCGTCGATTCCATCGTTGTCGTGATCGAACTGACCAGTCTCATCGTTGCCATCGTTGGACTCGAACCAGTCGGTCAGGCCATCGTTGTCGTCATCGGTGTCGAAGACGTCAGATAGGCCGTCGTTGTCGTGGTCGTATCTCCATTGGCCGTTGGCACCATCGAGCTCATCCACGTCGAGGATGTTGTCGTTGTCGTCATCGGGGTCGATGCCGTCATCGAGTCCATCGTTGTCGTGGTCGCGAGCTGCGGACGAACCGTTTTCATACAGGTCGTCTGCGTTGTCGATGCCATCGTTGTCGATGTCCAAGTCGAACATGTCGCTCAGGCCGTCATTGTCGTGGTCGTAGATGTTGGTGTTTGGGTCTCCGTCATTGACTTCTTCTTCGTCGTCAATTCCGTCGCCATCGTCATCTGAATCCTCGTTATCATTGATACCATCGTTGTCGTGATCGTTTGCAGTGTCGTTCGGGTTCGTCGGGTCGACGTCCTGATCGTCTGCGATACCATCGCCGTCATCGTCAGTGTCCTGATCGTTGGGGATTCCATCGCCATCGATATCATCGTCCTGATCGTTCGGTGTGCCGTCGCCATCCATGTCGGGATCTTCGTGATCGGGAATACCATCACCATCAGTGTCCTGGTTACCAGGCTCTGATGAATCTGGGATTCCGTCGTTGTCATCGTCTGTGTCGATGTCATCTGGGATTCCGTCACCGTCGTTGTCGGTGTCACCGTTGTTCTCTTGGTTGTCAAGTTGTTGTCCTTGCTGCTGGTCGGATTGCTGACCTTGCTGGCCTTGCTGACCGTTCTGGGTCTGTCCTTGCTGCTGCTGGTTCTCACCGTTCTGGTTCTCACCGTTCTGGTCTTGCTGCTGGCCGCTATCTTGCTGACCACCTTGCTCACCACCTTGCTGCTGCTGACCCTGACCGTTGTCCTGCTGCTCGCCCTGCTGGCCTTGCTCGCCCTGCTGGCCTTGCTCGCCCTGCTGGCCTTGCTGGCCTTGCTGGCCTTCTTGGCCGGACTGCTGACCTTGCTGGCCTTGCTGGCCCTGCTGGCCTTGCTGGCCCTCTTGGCCTTGCTGACCACCCTGCTGATTGGCCGCCTGCTCGCCCTCCTGTTGGATCCGCTGCTCGAGGGACTCGAGCGAGCGCATCAGGTCCCGGGTACGGTCCAGCGCCTGCTCGGGCGCGCTGCCCCGAGAATTGCCCACCGCCTCGGCGGCTTCGGCCAGGCGCCCCTCGAGGTCACCGATGTCGCCGCCGATCTCCTCCTCGAACTGGCGGGCATACTCCGGCGAACGGGCTCGGACAAGACCACGCGAATACCGGATCTTTTCCTTGAGCTGGCTCTCGCGGATGCCGTTGGCCGCGTCCTGCAACGCACGTGAGGCATCACCCTCGTCGCGACGGAACTCGGCCGACGTCGAATCGAGCCCCCGCTCGAGGTCGGCCACCTGCGCCTCCATTTCTTCCTTCCGCTCGATCAACCGA
>CAXEUI010000045.1:0-7412 GCA_963999335.1 uncultured Candidatus Poseidoniales archaeon | reverse complement strand
GGGGCCGTTGGCCCTGGACCATGCACTCTGCTGCATGGGGTATCTACTTCAATTTAGGTGGCGCCATCATTATTTCTGCATTTACTCAATCTGACGAAGACAGACAACACCGTCAAACATATCATGATTTCCTTCATGAACATGCAGGTTTGTCTGAAGAAAAACGCGGTTTAGTGCCAGTAGCTTGGATTGTGACCCTCGCCTGGTTCTTCTTCGGTATCGGCCCAGGAGCCGTTATTGGTAACACCATCTTTGGTGATCCAAATGCCCCGGATACCTGGGCTTTTGGCATCCCATCAATCTGGACCTGGCAAATCATCTTCTGGATTTTGGGTGTAGGAATGATGTGGTTCCTTGCGTATAAGATGGAACTGTCTTTGTTACCGAAAAAAGAAGTCGAAGTCTTGGTTGAAGACATCACAGACAACGTGGTTCTTTGGAGTGGGACCCGAGCTCCTCTTGCCGGAGGTGCATCAGATTCCTTCACGTTCCAGAAGCAATTCACAACGACGGGCATACACACCATTCGTTTGACCTTGGATTCGACCAACAATGTGACTGAAATGAATGACGAGGTTGATGGAACCAACAACAATGTCGCAGTCCTCGATTTGAACATCACCGCCATCGGTGTTCGAATCACTCCTCATCTGCAAGATGGTTCGCTTCCAGCCGATATCGATGAGGTGGAGGTCGCGCGTAAACTGACTCTAGACCCCTCAACTGGCACTGAGGTTTCTTGGGATCTGACTTTGGCCAACGAAGGAACCAGCGATGAGGAGGTGGTTCTTGTCGTCACACCTGTTCAGATGATGGAATCCGGTGGTGCATTGCAACCTCCAGAAGATGATTGGGAAAAGGTCACTTCTGCAGTGGGCCCATTTACGCTGACATCAGCCGAAGGAGTCGCGAACAGTACGCAAGTGACGGTGACTTTGAGAGATCTGGATGCGGATTTGGATGCATTCAATGGCGCGAGATATGCATTGCCCGGAACCTACGTTGTCGACGTCATCGCCTATTATCGAATGAACCCCACAGTCTCACACACCATTCGTTTGGAGGTTGAGGTTCTACGTGTGGAAGGGTTGGAAACAATTCTTGCTGGAACCAACAATCTAGGTGCTGTACCTGGCGATTTCGCCTCATTTTCACTTTCAGTCTTGAATACTGGAAACGGTGACACCGTCTATCAAATCTCATGTGAGACTCCAAATCGATGGTCAATTGAATTGGGAACTGGGAATTCATCCACTCTCTCACTAGAGCCTCTGGCTCGCCTCCAATTCATTCCAGTTCCCGTTCGGGTTCGCGTCCCATACATCGTCAATGGACTCCCTTCAGCGGGCACGGTGGAGGATGTCACTTGTGTGACTTCCAGTCTTGCTGATCCGTCCAAATCGACGACAGAATCACCCGCAAATGGGGTTGAAGTATGGGTCAGTCGTGCCTTTAGCGCCGATTTGTATGATGGCAATGGAGACCCACTGGGTCCTGCGGGTTTTATCGATGACATTTCAGTTGAGAACGAGGAGCGTATCGAACATACCTTGGTGGTCGAGAACCGTGGCAACATCGAGATTGATTTCAGCGTCCGCGCCTCGCCAGCCATTCCGACGTGGAATCTGGAGATGACTGCTGGCAGTCTGGTCGACGATCGATTTCTTGAATTCACATTGCAGCCGGGCACTTCATTGACCATCGATATCGTTGTTCTGGTTCCCAACAATGCCAACGATGGAGACACCAATCAAATCGATTTCCGTACCGAACTTGAGAACTCCGGATTCCAAGTAAACAGAACCAGATTGATTGTTCAGGAAATTGCCGATATGGCAATCCACCTGCCTGAATCGGGTAGCATCACAGCCTCAATCGGCGACTATGGATTGGCAGAGATTAGTCTGGAGAATATCGGAAATGTCGACTTGCTCTTGAGTTGGTCATTTGGGACCCTGCCTGATGGTTGGCAGGTCGGTTTCGCTTCCACTGCACCTGGGGGCTTGGTCAACGGTGGAGATGCAAGTGTGACCGTCTCTCTCTCAGTGGCGCCCGGAACTCCACCTGGTCCTAGTGGAACATTGTCGATCATCATCGATGCCGAGACCATGGACGGCAACACTCAATTCCAGAAAGTTGCCGAACTCGGTATCATTGTTGAGCCCAGTCTGTGGTTGACATTCGATACAGATACTCGGATTCAATTGTCGCAAGGTCAGCCGATTTTCGGAAACCTCTCAGTGACTAATTCAGGCAATATCGCTTGTGATGTCACCCTTCTTTTCGATGCCCCCAGCGGCCTTGAAATCATCATGGAAAATGAAGCGTTAGAGGCCATGGCGATTGGCGAATCTCGCGTCGTATCATTCACCTTGAGTAGTGAGGATCTGCGAGGATTGCAAACCGTCACATTCAGTGGTCACGCAACCCCACTCACCGGCGAATCCCTCTCCTCCGGAAATGATTCAGCCATCCTTGAGGTGATGATTTCAGGCGATGGCGAATCCGATGGCATTTCTGGATTTTTGGAATCCCTCGGGTTGCCACCATGGTCGATGGCAATCCTTGCCTTACTCATCGTCGCAATGCTGGGTTTGACCATCCTTCGATTGCGTCGAACGGACCCCGCGATTACATGGGGCGAGGAATTGCTGTCCCCCGGAGAGATATTGGGGGCACAAGCGAGTCGTCGTGAAGCAGCACTCAACATTGGACCTTCTGCGGATGATCACACTTCAGGTTCGGTGAGTGCAACCGAACTGGCGACTGCACTCTCACAGAGCACTCCGGCGTCCTTGCCTCCTCTTACAGGTGGCCGCACTCCACAGTCACCCGCGCCAACAGCATTGCCAGAGGGTCTGCCACCCGAGCCGATTGCCGGTCCCCCTCCACTGCCCCCTGGCGGTCTGCCACCAGGATGGACAATGGACCAATGGAAACACTACGGCCACGAATATCTGAAGCGTACAGGCCAGTCATGAACGGGGCCCGTAGGGCTCCGTTCAGTTCAAGAAGGCCTCATTGTTCGCCTAGGCATGGCATCTTCCATCGTGTTGTTTGGACCCCCGGGGGCTGGCAAAGGAACTCAGGCGGGCAATATCGTTGCAATCACCGGGAAACCACAGGTTTCCACCGGCGATATGTTGCGTGCCGCTCTGGCTGCTGGAACCACATTGGGACTTGAGGCGAAAGGATACATGGAAGCGGGCCAACTTGTGCCCGATGATGTCATCATTGGTCTCATCGAGGAGAGGCTCACTCAGTCCGATGCGTCGGATGGTGTACTGTTCGATGGATTTCCTCGCACAATCGCACAGGCCGAGGCACTAGCAGTAATTGCAGATGTCAGCGTCGTCATTGCGATTGAAGTCCCCGACAGTCGGATTGTTGAACGAATCTGTGGTCGATACACTTGCAACAGTTGCGATGCCGTGTATCATGACACATTCAATCCAACTCAGACACCCGGAATCTGTGACCATTGTGGACATACGGAAATGAAGAGACGCGCTGACGATAACGAGGAGACGGTACGAACGCGATTGTCCGCATATCACAATCAAACAGCACCACTTGCTGACTGGTATCGGCATCGTGACCTATTCGTTGCTGTAGATGGAGATCAAGACATTGACAAAGTCACAGCATCAATCTCTGCAGTACTCTAGAGGGGCGATGACATGGGACGTGGAAAGCGAGGGCGGGCCCGGGCTGCCGGCTTGCGACGCCAACGCGCTACTCAAGCCTCCGATCGTCTTTCGAGAATTCTTGAGAAGCCATGGTCCCATGATGATTCATCTGTCGATGCGGCAGCCAGACAAATGTGGTTGATTGGGAGACGACATCGTATTGGTTTGCATCAGAATCACCGAATTTGGGTTTGCCGCGGCTGTAAGGCCCTGCTACGCCCAGGCATCACCGCACGAATCAGAATTCGGCATGGCTGTCGAATCACCACCTGTCAGCGATGTGGACGAATTTCTCGTCGAGGTCCTGATTTCCCTCGAGAGGTGGATGAATGAGTAAGGTGCCCGCCAACATTCGCAGAATGGCCCATGATCGAGAATTCAAAGTGACTCTGAGAATTGGTCGTTCTGGTTTATCCGATGCCATGTACGATGAGTTGGACGCCCAATTGAGTAGCCGTAATGTGGTCAAGGTGAAGATGAACAAAGGCCTGATTGAGGAACGCGCGGACCGTCGAACTGTTTTCGAAGAAATAGCCGAACGTGTCAATGCAATACTCGTTGATGCGAGAGGCAATGTCGCCATTTATTGGCGTTCATAATCAGCCATTATCATTCGCGCGCGGGCGTATGTGTTGAAGAGTCGTCTCGACTCGCCCTCCTCTAATGTCAGCCATCCCCCCGGCATGGATCCAGAGTATTCTGTCGGTCCTCCTCATCTCTCTCTTTGTGGCCATCGTCGCCCGAAGGGTGAAATTACCGTACACAATTGCTCTGGTGGTTGTCGGTTTGGGCGTGGGGTGGCTCGGCGAATTCTGGATGCCTGAAGAAATTGAACTCGCAGGACTTCTCACCGCTGAAACGATTTTCTTCATTCTCCTGCCCCCTCTGTTGTTTGAAGGCGCCTCTGCGATGCATATACAGAAATTGAAACAGAATTGGAAACCCATATCGCTGTTGGCCATCCCTGGCGTTCTGTTGAACACAGCCATCATCGGAATCATTTGTTGGAAATTTGTTTGGGCTGACACTGAAAACGGTCTTCTGTATGGGCTGCTTTTGGGTTCAATTCTAGCGGCCACCGATCCCGTGAGTGTTCTCGCTCTGGTGAAGACTCTGGGTGCGCCCAAGCGATTGTCAGTGTTGATTGAAGGTGAATCACTGTTCAATGATGGGACTGCTATCGTTCTGTTCAACATCATTCTGGCGACAACCCTCGCTGTTCTCTCAGGTGTCGATGTCTCTCTGGTCTTAATCTTCAAAGCAGGGCTGAGCGAGTTCATTGTCGTGGTTTTCGTTGGTGCAATCGCAGGTTTACTCTGCGGCTTGTTCGCCAATTGGCTGCTGCATCAATCTGATGATCATCTGGTCGAAATCTCCATCACTCTGGCGCTTGCCTTCGGTGCCTTCTTACTGGCTGAAATGATGCATGGAAGCGGTGTGATTAGTGTGGTTGTCGCAGGATTATTGGTTGGAAATCACGGTGTCAAGGAAGGCATGACGCCTACTGCAAGAATTGGGATGCATCACTTTTGGGAAGTGCTCGCTTTCTTGGTGAACAGCGTACTGTTCCTATTGATTGGATTCGAGTTGCAATCTGTGTTTGCATGGGATGCTCACGTATTCCATCTCGCCACTGTCGGCATTTGTGCGGCTTTGGTTGCTCGTTTGGTCGTCTTCCCTCTCACGACTCTCACGAATCTTCGAAATCCAAATCCAGTCTCCACTCGTTGGCAGATTGCAATGTGGTGGGGGGGTCTTCGTGGCAGCATCCCCATCGCCTTGCTGCTACTCATCTCCCACGTTGTCAGCCATCCACCCGAGTTTGAGTACATGGGGGAAATGGTCTCTGGTGGCCAAATCACAGTGTATGAAGACATGCTCATCATCGCTTTCAGTGTCGTGTTGTTCTCCCTCGTCGTTCAGGGTCTGACGATGAAATCTATGTTACGGCGCCTTGGAATCAGTGGTTCTCCTGCAGATGCCGAGGTTCGTTACGAGGTCGCTCTCGCCGATGTCATCGGTAGTCGAGCCGCCTTGCGACGGCTCAGCGCTCTCAACACACAGGGCCTCATCAGTGATGATGATCAGTCTACATTTGCCGAGCCTTACCGCGCGCGTGTGAGGAAAAGCGAGGCGAAAATCGTAGAATTATCAGAAGCGAATGTTGTCCATTCAGCACGTGTTGAGCGTGCTCGTCGCGACCTCATCACGGCACAGATTCAAGCCCTTCTGGATGCTGAACGATCAGGCACCATTTCTTCGGTCGTTGCCAGTGAGGTCTTGGACGGTCTGGACAAAGCGTTGGGTGAGAGTGAATTCAAGCAAGAGGAGATTCAAGAGTCAGCGCGAACCGAAGATCATGTCGAATCTCTCGTCGAAAGTGAAATATCCGAAGTATTGATTCCTGAATCCACCGAATCTATCGTTGGTCAATCTGAGAATATATCGGAAGAAGAGTAATCTCGCACCAAGGTCGTTTCTTGACCTTCAAACGAAGGCATGTTCAAGAGCCAATTTCTCGTCGACGTGTTATGGAGCCGAGGGTTTGGGTACTGCTCGTCTTCATCGCCGCCTTTGCCTTGATTCTGTCCGAGAAAATCCACCGCACAATCGCGGCTTGGTTCGGGTGCGTCTGCATGCTATTTCTAGGCCTCACAATGGACATGTTCTCAACATGTGAAAGGGGATTGGCAAACGGTGAAAAAAGTGGCCACATCATTCCTTGGCTTGGGGGTGGCGAACTCGTCGATATCTGTCACGAATCACTTGAATCCATGATGTTGAGTTGGATTCATTTCGATGTCATCGGTCTGTTGCTCGGAATGATGATTTTTGCAGCATTGCTTGAACTCTCCGGCTTCTTCGAGTACGTCTCCATCAAGGCAGCCAAAATGTCTGGTGGCGACCCTTGGAAACTCGTCGTATATCTTGGAACATTCACGACACTAATCTCTCTGGTGATTGACAATGTGACCGCCATCATCATCATTGCACCCGTGACTTTGAGAATTTGTCAGAAATTGGAAATCAATCCTGTCCCGCCATTGTTGGCTGAAGCCATTCTTTCAGATACAGGTGGCGTGGCCTCCATGGTCGGCGACCCCCCAAATGTAATGATTGCAAGTGCCACCAGCGATCTTCCAATTGGCGATTTGTTCGGATTCAATGGCTTCTTCCTCCGTCTCGGGATTCTAACCTTATTCGCATGGGTCGCAACGTTAGGTTACATGCGCTGGTACTATCGTGAGTGGCGTGAATCGGTGCCCGCACACGTAGAAACCATCCTTGAGGAGGACGAATGGGATGCCATTGAGGACCCCCGCCTCATGAAGATAACACTCATCCTTCTGGGCGCCACAGTGGTGATGTTCTCCTTGACGGAATTCCTTCATTGGCACATCGAGATTCACGCCATCGCTCTGGCCGGTGCAGGATTCGCGTTGGTCATGGCCCGTCCCGAAGATCATGAGATGCGTGATGGCCTGATGCATTCTGTCAGCGAGAAGGTAGAATGGGCGGCCCTCCTGTTCTTTGCCGGCCTATTCATGTTGGTTGGAGCCATGGGCAATGTTGGCTATCTTGAGATGCTTGCAAACTGGATCTTTGATACATTCTCTGACCCCGTCATGTTGGCTGTCGCCGTCATCTGGGTCTCCGCCATCGCCAGTGCCATCGTCGACAACATCCCGATCATGTTCGCGGTGCTCTCGGTGCTGCCCGAAA